>NZ_CALFPF010000450.1 GCF_937919775.1 uncultured Gimesia sp. | reverse complement strand
GAGTGGAGATCATTGTTGTCAGTGATGGATCCACCGACCGGACGGCGGAAATTGCGCAAAGTTTTGAAGACGTACAGGTAGTCGTGTTTGAAGAAAACCAGGGTTATGGGGCTGCCATCAAAGAAGGCTGGAGACTCGGACGGGGAGATCTTGTCGGGTTTCTCGATGCCGACGGAACCTGCGATCCTCGATTCTTTACCAATTTATGCCAGACCGCGATTGCCGAAAATGCGGATGTAACGCTCGGGTCTCGCCTCGGGGCCGACTCGCAAATGCCGGCAATCCGCAGAGCGGGCAACCGGATGTTCGCCTTCCTGCTGGGATTATTGTGCGGCAGAAACGTCACAGATACCGCGAGCGGAATGCGGGTTGTACGCCGTTCGGCGTTGAAGCACCTGTATCCGCTTCCCGATGGCCTGCATTTCACTCCTGCGATGAGCGCGCGGGCGTTGATGAACAATTTGCGTATTATTGAAATTCCGATGAAATACGAAGAACGCATCGGGGAAAGTAAGCTGAGCGCGCTTTGGGACGGGTTCCGTTTCCTCAAGGCAATCGGTGAAGGTGTCCTCTGCTATCGGCCGGAAAAGATTTTCCTGACAGGTTTTTCTCTGTGTATGTTATTCATACTGGTACTGGCGGCTTATCCTGCAGAGTTCTACTTTCAAAACCATCGACTGGAAGAATGGATGATCTACCGGTTTGTGGTTTGCCAGTTTCTCGGTTCTTTTGGCATTACATTACTGCTGGCCTCGGCACTTGCCAACCGGATGGCTCTCCTCAGTTCACGTCGTGATGAATCGGTAGGATTCTGGTCATCTGTGGTTGCCAGCCTGTTTACCGGCAAACCATTGGCTGTGATCGCCGGTTTCCTCACCGTGTTGAGCATCGGATTCCTGTGGCCTGGTATTGTGGAGTTTGTGACGACGGGCAGTATTACTTTGCACTGGTCACGCTTGATTGCAGGGGCATTTACGCTCTTTACCGTTTTTCAAATGCTTATTTTTTTCGTGCTGATGAAAGTGGTTGCGATTTGGAGTTTTGAACAGCTTACCGCCAAAAATTACAGATCGGAAATGATACGGAATGAATCGCATGCTGTTCTCAACAAGAACTATCAAAAACTGATTCCGGCAGTGGAATCTTCGCTGCACGTCATGAAATGAAAATGTTCTCACGACTTCACTCTCACACGGTCCCGGGCCGGCGTGTTGAAATCTTTTCATAAATATTTCCATTCGGGTCCAGTATGAACACTCAACTGAAAGAGACATCCTCGCAGATCAAATATTGGCATCCGGGAATGGAATGCTGTGATGAGATCTGGGAAGCCGCGTATCGCCGATTCGAGACGCCCGAACAGGAAATGAAAAAATTTCTGAAACGGTTTCAGAAACTCGGCGTTGATCAGTGGGATCCGCATCAAGATGTCGTCGAATTATTTTGCGGACAAGGCACCGGTCTGCATGTTCTGGAAAAAATGGGTTTTCATTCCATCGAAGGAGTCGATCTGTCGCCGCATCTGCTCGAACAATATCGGGGATCGGCACAACTGTATGTCGCTGATTGCCGGGACCTCAAATTTGAAGATCACAGCCGGGATGTATTAATCGTTCAGGGCGGGCTGCATCACTTACCGGCTCTACCCACGGATTTAGACCAGACATTAAGTGAAATGCATCGGGTGCTGCGTCCGGGAGGGCACGTGGTTATCGTGGAACCCTGGCGGACACCATTTCTGCGTTTTGTGCATGCGGTCAGCGAAATCAAACTCTTCAGAAAACTTTGGCCGAAGTTAGACGCATTTGCAATCATGACCGAGCAGGAACTTACCACCTACGAACAATGGTTGAGCCGGCCCGAGGAAATTCTGTCTCTGCTGCACAAGTACTTTCAGACGGAACAGCAACTTGTGGCCTACGGCAAACTCATGTATGTTGGACGAAAGATATGATGTGGAAATGGCGCTGCACTACATTTGGCAGAGCCGTGATATCAGTCATTTAATTTCATCCGATCAAGTCATTACACTGAGAGAATTGACATGCGCCGACGATTCCTGCTGCTGTTTTTGACCGGTTTGCTGTTCTTTGCGACTGGACATGCGCAGGCAGAACAGCCGAACGTGATTGTCATCATGGCCGACGACCTGGGTTACGGCGATGTATCCTGTTACGGTGCGACGGAACTCAAAACGCCGCACATCGACCGGCTTGCTGCAGAGGGGCTGCGATTCACGAGTGGTTACTGTTCGGCTTCGACCTGTACACCGACGCGTTATTCGTTTCTGACTGGGACGTACGCTTTTCGCGGCGAACGGACCGGGATCGCGCCGCCCAACGCGCCGGCGATCATCAAACCGGGCACCGAAACGGTCGCCTCGATTCTCAAACGCGGCGGTTATGCCACGGCTGTCATCGGCAAATGGCATCTCGGACTCGGCGGAAAGGGGGGGCCGGACTGGAACGGTTCACTGAAACCGGGCCCGCTCGAAATTGGCTTCGATACCTGCTTTTTGCTCCCAACAACCAACGATCGCGTACCACAGGTTTATGTTCAGAATCACCGTGTGCTCAATCTCGATCCCGCCGATCCGTTGTGGGTGGGGGAGAAAAAGCCGAACCCCGATCATCCGACGGGCTTAACGCATCGCGATACGCTGAAGATGGACTGGTCACACGGGCACAATTCTACCATTCACAACGGCATCAGCCGTATCGGCTTTTACACCGGCGGTCATGCCGCCCGTTTTCGCGATGAAGATCTGGCCGACAAGTGGGTTGAGAAATCGATCGAGTTTATCGAACAGCACAAAGCCGAGCCCTTCTTTCTGTTCTTTGCCTCGCACGATATTCATGTCCCGCGTATGCCGCACGGACGGTTTCAGGGAAAGACATCACTCGGTTTTCGCGGCGATTCGATAGTGCAGCTTGACTGGTGTGTCGGCGAATTGATGAAAACACTTGATCGACTGCAACTCGCCGAAAACACGCTCGTCGTGTTCTGTTCCGACAACGGTCCGGTACTTGACGATGGCTACAAGGACGGAGCCATTGAGAAGATCGGGAAACACCGCGCCGCCGGCCCGTATTCAGGCGGTAAATACAGCGTTTACGAAGGGGGCACGCGCACGCCCTTCATCACGCGCTGGAAAGGCCGTATTCAGCCGGGGCAAAGTGACGAACTGGTCTGCACGATCGATCTTGCCGCCAGCCTGGCTGCGCTCACGAAACAGACTCTGCCGCCAGAGAGTTGTCTGGACAGTTTTAATGTGCTGGGGGCTCTGCTGGGTGAAGATAATGCAAAGGGACGCGACCATCTCGTTCAACAGAATAATGGCAACAACGGGACTTACGCACTGCGCGTCGGGGAATGGAAACTACAGCGTTACGACAAACAGACGGCTAGAAATATCGTTGTCGAGAGACAGTTGGAAAATACCACAGTGCCACAGTTTCAACTCTTCAACTTGGCCAATGATCCCGCGGAAAAAACAGACGTATCTGAGAAGCAGGCTGAGATAACGGCAAGCCTTAAAAAGCAACTTGCCGGAATCATAGAGCAGGGACGCAGCCGACCGGGAGCGGAACGCGGTTTACGGAAGTGATCGCGGGGAATCTTGTTCCACCCGAAATAATTCTCGTTGGCCGGGTGTTCCGATTCGTTACCGTGGTGGGAGACCCGCGATGAGAACCATTTTTTGATTACCCCAAGTTAGCTCCCGTCCGCCAGCGCCCAATGTTGCCTCGCCGCTCTGGCACGCGAGTCGCCGCTTGCCGCCTTCAGTATAGAAATACCAATTAAATGTCGTGTAGTAGTCCGATGTGTAACGTGGCGAATTGACGCGATTGTTGGTGTAGAGGATAAAGTCCTTATTATCGCTTGTCTTATAGATGGCCTGTCGTTGGACACGAGTAAACTGAAGCTTCCAATACTTCCGGTTCACCGGTTTCCCTTTTCCGGACAGGACATTGTCTGGTTTCTCCAGAAATGCGATGCGGTCGAATTGCGGGTCGATGAAATTCACGATTACCGTTGAGCCATGAAATTCGTAAGTCCCGATTTTGCGGTCCCCGTCCAGCACAAGATTATCCGGCGTAAAGGCACATGTCAGCCGGATGAACGTACTCGTTCCGGGTAGGACAGCCACTAACTCCCACAAGTCGACGATCGAGTCACTCAGGGCAATGGTCGGTCTGGTCCCGATTAGTGTTTCCCCTGCCGTCTTCGGCATCAGAGCGGGCGCGGCTAATTCGGTTTTGAGTGTGACGCCATTCATTAATACACGACCGTTAAGGTGCCAGCCACCGACCCAGTTTCCTTTATAAAAAGTCCCACCTGCTCGAGGCGCTGCTTTACCCTCCCTGCCAAAGTCGACGCCTTCGCGGGTTAATGTCCAGGGAAGCCCCTTGTCGGTCTTGCCATCCGACATCAGTGTAAGCCGTCCGTTGTTGTCCAGGTGCTTACGATAGGTAGTGACAACTTCCCAGACAGCGATCTGATCAGCGGCCCCGGCGATTGCTGTTCCCAAGCCCAGCAGGATGACCAGCATGATACCAGATCGCTTCGCCTTCGAAATCATTCCTCTCATCAGTTCGTACCTCATCAGTTTGTAAGAGCTAAGCTATTCAGCGCAAATAATAACTAAATGAACATAAAATAATGACTCAATTCTATCAGATGTGCAACGCGTGTCTAGTTAAGGGGTCTGCAGTCCACTGCAAATTCGTAATGCGCGTTTCCCAGTCAAAATCAAAGCCAGGTTAAAGGGGCTTTTATCAATAAATGGTTCTGAAAACAGGCATTTTGTCATTCATGTGCAGGTATTCCGCTTGCGTGGCAAACGCTGTCCCTTTCGTTATACTGAATGTTTTAATTACTCTGTTGGATGAAATTCATGCCTTTGCTGGGAGCACACCAGTCGATCGCTGGTGGATACTATAAAGCTGTTGATATTGCAGCCCAATTCGAAATGGATTGCGTGCAGATCTTCACCAAGAATAATAATCAATGGCGGGCTAAGCCTCTCACAGACAAAGATGTCAGCCTGTTTCGAGATCGACTGGAAGCGACGGGAATCACTCATCCCTGTTCTCACATGAGTTATCTGATCAATCTGGCGAGTCCGAAAGACGAGCTGTGGGACAAATCGATCGACTCGGTCGTGGTGGAGTTGGAGCGGGCAGAAGCATTGGGACTGGAGGGGGCCGTCATGCATCCCGGGAGTTTTGTAACCTCCAGCGAGCAGGAAGGGCTGGACCGGATTGTCGCCGCCATTGATCGGATTCATCAGCAGACCGAAGACTTTGCCACACAAATCTGGCTGGAAACAACGGCCGGACAGGGTTCGAATCTCGGGTTTCGTTTCGAACAACTGGCCTATCTGCTGGCGCAGGTGCAGGAAGGACAGCGATTAGGAATTTGTGTCGATACCTGCCATATTTTTGCCGCCGGTTATCCGCTAATTGAAAAATCGGAATATGCGGCAACGATGGCAGAACTGGACGAAGTCATCGGCTATGATCGGATACGCGCTTTTCATCTGAATGACAGTAAATGTGAATTCGGCAGCCGCAAAGACCGTCATGAGAATATTGGGCGGGGATTTCTGGGACTGGAACCGTTTCGCCATTTGCTGAATGATCCGACGTTTCAGGACCGTCCCATGTATCTGGAAACCCCGAAAGAGGAAGAGGAGGGGGTGCCGCTGGACCGGATTAATATGGATACGTTGCGTAAGCTCTACCGGAAATGAGCAATTTTCTCAAAGACTGCTAAAATCCCTAATAGCCTCTCATGTTATCAATTTCGCCCCGTCGATATATGTCTACAGGCATTTCGTCGGGTGCGGTTGCGCGCTTGATATCGGTGCTGCTCAAAACCTCAACTCCCGATTGAGGTTACTTCCCGTGATCCAGGAAGAGAACAGGATTTGTCGTTGTGAAGATCGGTCTATTAAAGCAATACCGGTCAACGGTTTATTCGTTGGCAGTAATACTCGCATGTTTGACGGTGGGCTGTCTGAGGCAACCCGCGGAAGTCATTTCACAATCCGGCAAAAGTGCCGACAACCCTCTGATTGAATCGCATCACAGTTCCAGCTTTAACTATTTTGAGTCGAAAAAGAAAATTTCTCCCCAGCAGATGGTCGCAAGGCGCAAAGTCGGCGGAGCTTCCCCCAGGGTTGATGCTCTAGGCTTTGAGGAAGAAGAGCCGGTGCGCATCAAGCTCGCAGGAAACTACGTTCCCGCTCCTGCGAACTCAGCAGAGCAAATACAAAAAAGCGCCAGGAAAATTGTCGATAAAAGGGCTGAGAACTGGCGAGCCAAATCTTTGATTGAATCGGCAAAGAAGTATCCGTCAAATGTGGTAGCAACCTACCATCAGAGCATGGATCGCATCAAACTGGCATCCGGTTCGACGACGAAGGGGATTTCTGCCGGGATTGAGCCTGTTTCCAATACGGTTTCTGCATCACAGGAACTGCTTGCAACAGAAGGGAAAATAGCTGCAACTGAAGTGGATACTTCCGCAGCAGAGCTGTTCCGAGTTGAGGAAGTGAGCCGCTATAATGATCAGTCCGCGCAGCAGGATGCTCCGTCACAAACCTCGCAGTTGGGAAAAAATCTGCCTCAGGATCTGAAACAGGAAAAACCGACATTTGGCGATGTCAATCAGGAAATGCGACGGTTTCAAATCAATTCCGTCATGGAGCGTGCCAAACGGGAAGCGGAACGAAAGAACTATGAGTACGCCGCATTTTTAGCAGAGCAGGCGCTGGAATCGAGCTATCGTGGGCATATTGCGTTCAATCCCGAAGAGGAATCTCCGCAGATGTTACTGCAGAAGATTAAAAGTTTGGTCTCTCCCCTGCAGGATACGGAACTCAGACCTATCGAGCATACGAAACCTGATGTGCAAACCAATGGCGGTCAGATTGTCCAAAACTTTCAATTTGCACCTTCAGCCGTTCATCCACTGAAAAGACGACCGGTTGCAACATCAAAAGAAATTCGTCCCCAGCCCAGAACCTCATCTGGAACGAATAACGAATTGCCGGTCATTGTTCCCCGCAATCTGGGAACAGAGGGGCAGACAAACACAATTCCACGCCGCAATTTGCCTGCCCCGCAGGAGCGGGAAAACCCGCGCGGAATTTCACTGGACACTCCCTCGTTTGACCAGCAGCCAGAAGACACATCCGAATTTCCGGTGCCTGAAAAAACACACCCACGACAATCGAGTTCTGTTCCTCAGCGAACCCTGAAACTGGAACTTGAAGAGATTCCGAATGAACCACCGGCCAAAATCCGGTTAAGTGGTCCTGAGCCGGTTCAGCGGGAATCGGTAAAAGAGGCTGAAAAGTCAGCCTCACCAGGGCCGCAGTTAATGCTGCCTAATCTCCCTGCTGTGCCTCAGGATCTCACATCCCAGGCTGATCCGCATCAGAATCATCAGACAACGGTGCTCAATCAGAGCGGACGGAATCAGGGGATTCCCACGGCTCCTGTCAAATTCCGGTCGAAAATACAGGAAAACCGTCAGAATGACGGGGATTCCGAGACCGGCATTGGACAAAAACTGGTGGGAGCGAATGAAAACAGGCCGCTTGTGGAATCGGCTTTGACGCTGGATGAAATTGAATGGGATCTGGATGAAAAAAGACGTCCACAACTCAAAAGCGCTTGGTCGGGGATGTCCACCATCCTGTTAATTATCGGCGGGGCGATCATCCTGCTGCTGTTGACGATTATCGTCATCCTGTTGAAGCGGGGTAATCCTTCGACCTGATTCCTTTGTGGACGAAGCAGTGGACTCGGAATCATTCCGAGTTCGTTAACTGAAGATTGACGGTCGCTGAGGGCACTTATTTCGAAGTCTGCCGAACAGGGGCAGCGGATTAATTTTCCGGTTTGGAGATAAATTCGCCACCGCTGATAAACATGCCGTTATCACAAGGCGTACACCACATGATTTTCACGCGGTATTCAAACTCCCGCGTTTCGCTGGCGAGTTTCACTGTGACTTCACCGGGATTCAACATGCCTTTGTGCAGCAGTCCGAGTCCCTGACGACTGATTTCCCGTGTCATTGCTGAAATGGTATTACCGCGCGATGTCTTTACTTCGGCGGGAACGGACAGCTCCAGGCGGTCCACATCTCTCACATTCACCGCATCGGTGTTACCAAAGCTTTCCAGCACGTGTTTCAGGTCATCCATTGACGGACGGCTCCACGGGGTCTCTTCCATTGAATTTACTCCTGCTCTTGAAGTCTTTGCGGGAACGATATTCGATTTTTCATACGAATCTGATACTGAAATATAGGATATAAAAATAATCAAGGTTTTGTTTTTACGTTCAGATTGCAGAGTGTGCAGCATTCTTCACGCCCGCGCATGTCGTCTGTGCAAAACCATGCAAACAATCCGCCCGCACCTGTTAAAAACTAACAGTTATAACGCCCGACGAAGCAGCAGAATCTTATGTAGTACTACAAGTTGTAACGATTATTCGACCCTCGATGGCGCGTGTTGTATCAATCATTCCAAAGACTCCTGCAAATTCTGCTATAACGTTTGTTGTTTAATAAATCCCCATGACGCGGCGCGGAGAGCCGGTTCGATATGAGATTGGGATGATCTCAGTATTAACCGGGGTGGTCTCAGTAATAAATAGTTCAAGGTTATTTTGAGTGATGGAACTGTCCCTTCATCATTCGGAATTGACTTCTCTTTATTGATTACTTTGATGAGAGAACTTGAGCAGGCTCGAGCAAGAGAAAGCAGATTGATCTACCAATACTTATGATGATCTCTTCTTTTTATAAAAAATATAGCAGGCAACTAATCTGGGGCGTCTTTTGCACGCTTCCAATTCTGACATTTCTGGCAGAATCGCTTCCTTCCAACAACGACATCGAAACCTGGTTGCCCAACGACTCCGATGTGCGAATCGTGTACGATCGATTCAAGGCAGAATTTGGAGCAGAAGAAGTCATCCTGGTAGCGGTGCAGGAGGGGCTGAATCAGCCCTTGCTGATCGAAGCAACTGCCAGCCGAATTGAGACATTACCTACGGTCAGACAGTGCTGGACTCCACAACGGCTCAAAAAGATCTTAACCGAACTCAAAGTCGAACCCGGGGAAATCGATCAACGGTTGAACGGCCTGCTGATGAATTCTGAGAAGAATGTGGCAGGTATTCTCGTTCTGCTTTCCGATGCGGGAATTAAAAATCGTGCCGGTACTGTGGAAGGCATTCGCGAGAAACTCGAGTACAATCAGTTGACAGGAACAGAAGTGCAACTGGCGGGCGCCCCCGTTGTAGTAGCCGAACTCGATCGCCTGGGCAGTCAAAAAAACAACAAAAAATTCTTTATCATCACCTTACTGATCAGTCTGGTATTGTTGTATTACTCTTTTCGGGAATGGAAAAAAACGCTGGCCACGCTGGGTCTGACGATCTGGGCAATCAATCTGACAACGGCAATCATCTACCTGGGGGGAGGCGAAATGAACTTCATCCTGGGTGCGCTTTCGGTGATGGTCATGGTCTTCACCCTGGCGATTTCCATTCACGTACATCATTATGTAGCCAGTTGTATTAACGAACCGGACCCCCTGGCGTCCGCTTTGCGTATTGCCTGGAAGCCCTGTTTTCTGGCAACACTGACCACGACGATTGGTCTATTTTCCCTGACAGTCAGCCAGATCGGCCCCGTCATTCAATTCGGCTATGCAGCGTCAATTGGAACTTTTGTGTCGCTGATCACCGGACTGGGACTCACTCCGGCCGTGTTAACACTCTGGCCCATTGATCCGAGAACGGTACACGCGGGTGAACTTCGCTGGGACTTTCGACGGTGCGCTAACTGGCTGATCGATCATTCCGGTCGTGTCTCGATTGCGACAATTGTCCTCGTGATGATTACCGGCGTCGGTCTCTTCGGCCTCAAAACGAAAATCGACCCCCTCGATTTTCTACCCTCGGACGGCAGAGTCATTCAGGACGTGCGTGCGGTTCAGAACGACCTGACCGAACTGGATTCTGTCGAAGCCATAGTCGATTTTGGTGACGAAGAACTTCCCTTCCTCAAAAAAATCGATCGGATTCGCAAGCTGGAAGAGACGATCAAACAACATCCCGCGGTGAAACACACCATGTCTCTGGCCAGTTTTTTCCCGAAGCAGTTCCCGGAAAGTCCATATGAGACAGCCCGGCTGTTATCACATGCTCAGTCCGCGCATGGCAAGAATGATTTTGTCTCTGATGGCGATCGTTTGTGGAGAGTTTCAGCGAGAATTCGCAGTGATGCTGATATGCCACAGGATCTGGTGTTTGACCAGCTGACGGCGCTGATCAACGATCCCCACGTGATTCTGACAGGAGTGGCTCCCTTGTTAAGACGGGCCCAAAGTCAAATTTTCACCGGTTTCTGGGAAAGCTTCTCGATGGCATTTCTGATCATCACGGTCATCATGATTGTTTCACTGCGTTCCATCAAAGCCGGTCTGATTGCGATGGTACCCAATCTGACACCGATTTGTATCGTCTTCGGCATTTTGGGCTGGTGTCAGATTCCGATTGATATTGGAATTATGATGACGGCCAGCATTGCATTGGGCATCGCCGTGGATGGAACATTTCACTTCCTCGTACGTTATCAGGACCAGTATCGAGTAACTCGAAATTCTGCCAAGTCGTCACGAGATTCACTGCTGATGACAGGAGAGCCGATATTTACGGCGGCTGTGATTACCGGTGCGGGAATGATGGCGCTGACATTGAGTAATTTTGTTCCCACCGCGCGTTTTGGTTACATGATGACCTCTTTGCTGGGAGCTGCCCTGGTGGGGGATCTCATTTTACTCCCCTGTCTGTTGGCGCTGCGTCCTCAGAAACCGGTTGATGAGGAAGATACTGATCGAAACAGCAGTAACGATCAGCCTGAGAAGCAGCATCCGCATGCTCCTCATTTCCTCAATCAGAATCGGCGGGGAACAAAAGATCAATCAGAGAAAGCAGTTGCATAGAACCGGTTCCGGGAACAGCAGCAATTGCTCTGCCAAAGTGCCCGCTTTTCAGTACCCCTTGATTGATATATGAAGCCAGTTCATTATCATTGACTCCTCCCCGGTCTGGTCGGGTTCCCACTTCTGTTTTGCCGCAGGCCTCATCTGATATGAGATTTGTGCTCCAGAGGAAAAATCTGATTCGGACTGGTTGAGTTGAGTTTTTCAGGCAGCGAGCTGGCCTGTGTCCAGGTTTATTGTAGCGTCTTCCAGGCCGTTCGGATCGAGTATCATCGCATGGTGACGCTCTGCTCACATGGGACGCGCGATAGCTTCACTTTTTACTTTATTGAAAATACAGCGGAAATCAAAATGGGATATCATCTGATAACAGGTGCCACAGGATTACTGGGACGATATTTAATTCGGGACTTAGCATCTGCGGGGGTGCCTTTAGCCGTTCTGGTTCGCCCCACTCGGCGTATGACGGTTGACCAGCGCATCGACATGATCATGGGCTTCTGGGATGATCAGATGGGACGTGAATTGCCGCGGCCCGTTGTGCTTGAGGGAAACATTAATGAAGAAAATCTGGGGCTGAGTCCCGAGCAGCTGGACTGGGCAACCAAAAATGTGGACCACATGATCCACTCTGCAGCCAGTCTGTCGTTTTACAGTACCAGCCTGGAAAGCGAGCCCTGGCGATCCAATGTAGGGGGGGTGAAAAAGGTTCTCGATTTTTGCAAGACCGCGGGCATCAGAAACTTTAATCACGTCTCGACCGCTTATGTTTGTGGTCTGCGTACCGGAAGAATTATGGAATCCGACGTCGACGTCGGTCAGGAAACCGGAAACGATTATGAACGCAGTAAACTTGAGGCTGAATTGCTGGTACGCAGTGCAGACCATTTTGATTCATTAACCGTCTTTAGACCTGCGATCATCATTGGCGACTCCAAAACCGGATTTACCAATACGTTTCATGGGTTTTATGCTGCTTTGCAGCTAGGTTATACATTGACTCAAATGCAGACTCCCGATGAAACAGGGCGGTTGTATGCGAAATCCCGCTTCACTCTGGACGGCGATGAATCAAAAAATCTGATTCCCGTCGATTGGGTCTCTGCGGTGATGGCATATATTCTGACGCATCCCAAGCATCATGGGAAAACCTATCATCTGACGCCGCTGCATCCGGTGCAGTCGCGGCTCGTGCATGATGTACTTGAAGCGACGTGTAATTTTTACGGCTCAGAATTTGCGGGCGGTGGTGTGGAACTGAAGGATCCGACCGAAGCGGAGCGGCTCTTTTATGACCACATCCGGGTCTATAATTCGTACTGGCGCGATGATCCGGTTTTTGACAGTACCAATACCCAAACAGCGGCACCACACTTACCCTGTCCGCATATCGACCGGGAATTACTGACTCGACTGTCCCGGGTGGCGATCGATATGAATTTCAGCTGGAATGATCGAACGCCGCATCGCTTTGGCGTTAAGTAGCCCAGGGGTTATTTAACTTGCGATAGGGTGTGGAGGGGGGCTTCGGATGCATCTTCTCCTGGGGAGACTGCTTCTCCAGAGGCAGATCTTCTGCAGACTCATCCAGCTGATCTACTGCCGGAAGCGCCGGTTTGGCTTCCGCCGGCGTAATCTGGTTATCCGCACGCGGCACCAGTTTGTCGAGTATTCCATTGACGAACTGGGAAGAGTTTGCGCTGCCAAATTCTCGGGCCAGTTCAACGGCTTCATCAATCACGACAGCCGTAGGAGTGTCGGTGTGCAGTAATTCATAACCGCCGAGCCTGATGATATTACGGTCCGTGACAGCCATCCGTTTCAGGCTCCAGTTTTCGGCGACCCGAACAATTTCTGCATCAATCTGCGGCTTAAACTCCATCACACCGGTAAATAACTGCCAGGCAAAGGTACGGGTAGTATTATTGCGACCATGCTCATCGATCATACGACGCACATCACCCCCGGTAATATCAGGGTTCAGATCGATTTGATAAAGCATCTGCACGACCAGTTGTCGGGCCTGTTTTCGAAGAGACATGAGAGCATCACTAACACAAATGGAGAATTATTAAAACAAGAGCCTCGATGTACTCTGGTTGTTGCCGGCAAGGCAAAATTACGTTTGATCCTGATCAATTGACTGCAGCAGGTTGATCATTTCAATCGCCGCCAGAGCAGCTTCGCTCCCTTTGTTTCCGACTTTTCCGCCTGCACGGTCCAGTGCCTGTTCCATCGTTTCACAGGTCAGAACTCCGAATAATACAGGCACACCACTTTCCTGGCTACTGCGCATGATGCCAGCGGCAACCTGATGATTAATATAATCATGGTGCATGGTACTTCCCTGAATGACGGCTCCCAGGCAACAAACGGCCTGATAGCGGCCGCTTTTGGCCAGACGATCAGCAATCAGAGGTAACTCGAAAGAACCGGGCACCCAGGCGACAGAAATATTTTTTTCCGATCCGCCA
>NZ_CALFPF010000449.1 GCF_937919775.1 uncultured Gimesia sp. | reverse complement strand
ATGGTTTGAGTAAAGAACACACTGACCTCCGTGTCACAAGTCCTTCAAAGTACTGAATGTAAGAGTCGGATCATACCGAAAACAAAACAGGAATCCAATGTTAATTCGGCAAACTTGTTGCTGTGTACAAAATGTGTACAGGCAACCCTGTTCTGAAACGACTGATGCGGGCTCCTGATTTGATTCAGTCTTCCTGAGGCGTGGAAGAAGAGCCTTTTTTCCAGCGGGCCTGATGCACCATTTCTTTTCGGTAGGAATGCAACCCCGTCATTAAGATATCGATCGCACGGGAAAAATCGCGGAAGGCATTCAGGTACTTTTTCTTTTCCAACCCTTCCTTGGCCTCGTAGTAAATCTTGTTATGGGCCGACCATTCGATGGTCCACTCTTCTTCCATTGCCGCCCGCTGTAGCTCAGATTCCATGGTTGTCAGATACTGCAGAAAATCCGTATTGAACTTCAAACGCTCTGAACGATAGGGTTTCCATTCCACGGTTTTGCTTTTATCCAGGTATTCTTCGTGACGGCCGGACTCCCGTTGTGAAAACACTTTGCGTACCAGCAGCATCACCAGCAGGGACATGCCTCCGAATGTCAGAAACTCTCCTCTGTCAAATTTTGTCAGAATCCACATGACAATGCCGGTCGCCACCATGAGCGAAGCCCCCCAGACACCGGCCAGCCACAACCATTCTCCATAACCCTTCTCCAGATCCAGCTCCGGTTCCGGCTCCTGTTCAGGATGCCTTTCCTGTGGAAGATTGCCATCGGGAAGTTCTCCCACCCGCACCACGATCACCGAAATGTTATCAGAGCCCCCTCGCAAATTTGCCAGATTAATCATCAACCGGCAGGCATCGCTGGGTTCCAGATATTTCGCAATCATTCCAATTTCATCATCTTTCAGATGACTGGTTAATCCATCACTGCACAGGATGTAGCGGTCCCCCTCCATAACCAGGTAAGGCCCTTCGATATCGACCTTCACAACCGGCTCAGGACCTAATGAACGAGTAATCACATTCCGGGGTTCATTCAGGTAGACCTCCTCGGGTTTCATCCTCCCCTGGCGAATAAGTTCCCAATGCAGACTGTGGTCGAACGTCAGTTGATCGATGCGGTTTTCCCGAACGCGGTAAACACGGCTGTCTCCCACATGGCCGATGACGGCGCCTTCAGAACAGAGACACAGTGAGCTGCAGGTCGTCCCCATCCGCATGAACTCTCGATTGGCCATTCCGCGCTCATTGATTGCCTGATTGGCAACTTCGATCGCCGACTTTAATGATTTGGCCACAGGTCCAGGTTTATTTTTAAAGAATGTGTGGGGAACGGTTTCTGAGGCAATTTTACTTGCCAGTTCGCCAACGGCGTGCCCCCCCATCCCATCGGCAACGAGAAAGAAGTGCCCATGATCGCGCCAGCTCTCCTGGTCTTTACAAATGCGAACGGAGATCGAATCTTCGTTATTTCTCCGCCGAAAGCCGACATCACTCTGCGATGCGAACTGAACCGGATGTTCCCAACGCATTGGTTCCCCTTAAACAAGCTTTGAAGTCGCTGATTCTACCGTCTGAACTCTGTACGTAATATCTTGGTGAGAAATGGTATCAAACACCAGAGTAGACCGCGTGAAAACTCGCTTTTGTTCCTGAAAAATGACACAAAACAGCGTTTTCAGTTCTGAATGAGCTTTCTGCCTGCAGGGAAACCGGGGCGAATTTCACGACACCGAAACATCCACACGGTTATTTCGAATCCGGCATGGATTTACCAGTCAGATTATAAATATAGGCCATGATTTCCACGAAGACTTCGTATAATTCGAAGGGAATTTCCTGACCGGTTTTCACATCGCGATACATCTGCCGCGCCAGTGCTTTGCGTTCGATAATCGGAATCCCATGCTCGTTTGCAATTTTACGAATCTGAAAAGCGATCTCGCCGGCCCCTTTGGCAACGACAACCGGTGCCGGCATTGATTCCGGATCATACTTGATGGCAATCGAAATGTGCGTTGGATTGGTAATCACCACATCGGCCGACGCCACTTTGGAAAGTTCCTGTGACATCGCCAGCTTCCGATGTGCCTCGCGACGTCGCTGACGAAGCAGAGGATCACCTTCCATCGATTTCATTTCTTCGCGGATCTCCTGCTTGCTCATCATCAGGTCTTTTTCATGCTTCCATTTCTGAAATCCATAGTCTGCTACCCCCAGTACAATCAAAGCCAGTGCCAGCAGAATTCCCAGCTCAATGGTCGAATTGAAAATGTCGCGCAGAATAGTTTCGGGAGGGGCTCCCATCAAAGCCAGAAAATTGGGAAAAACGAGATAACTGAACCAGGTGGCGATGAATATCAGCAAGCTGAGCTTCCCCAGACTCACGACAAGTTTTACCAGACCGCGAACGGAAATAATCCGCTTGGCCCCTTCGAGGGGATTCAGACGTTCCCATTTGATTTGCAAAACATCCGGTGAAACCATAAATCCGACTTGCATAATGTTTAAACACACGGCCGAGATGAACAACACAAACATGGTCGTCACTGTTCCTTCCAGAAACAATTTGATAATCGACTCACAACGCTCGATAATCATGTTCGGTTCCATCTGCAGCCAGACCGGCGTTGTCAGAGTGACCTCCATCAGATTTTTCATATCATGACTGAGACTGACGGCAAAGAAATAAAGAGCTCCGGCTGCCGCCAGCATCATTCCGGCAGCATTCAGATCAGTGCTTTTCGCAATGTTCCCCTTCTCGCGGGCTTCATTGCGCCGGCGATCCGTGGGCTGCTCGGTTTTATCCCCTGTATCATTTTCTGCCATAATTTAAAGGTCTCAGCCCGATTTACATCACTGCACTGCGGCTTATTTGATCGATGGCCGTCGGAATCGATTCCACTACAATGTCTGCGGCTCCAGATAACGTGAAAATCAACACTGCCAGACTGATCATCGCACGAATCGGAAAACCGATCACCAGCACATTAATCTGCGGAACCGTGTGTCCCAGGTATCCCATCGACAGTGAAATCAAAGCACTGATTGCCAGTAACGGAGCAGCGACTTTAATCGATAACACCAATGACTGATGCATCAATGTCTGAAGCAGATCAAGTGTATTCGTGGAAACGATCCCTTCACCCACCGGAAATATCTGAAAAGTATCAATCAACGAGGCAAGCATTAACAGATGCCCGTTGACCGGTTCCATGATCAGGAAAATCGTAATCCCGATGAAATAGAGATATTGACCGCTGAGTGAGGCATTCATGTCAAAGCCGGGATTGAAGACTTCTCCTAACGCCATTCCCGCCTGTTGGTCGATCATCTGGCCTGCCATCTGCAGACTTAATAAAATGATATAGATTCCCAACCCCAGCGAAAAACCTAATGTAAGTTCCCCCAGTATCGACCAGGCATAATCCAACAGCGAAGCAGGCATCTTGGCCACAAATTTGTAGTCGTTGACGCTCAATTCCTGTGTCCCCTCGCGGCCGGCACTGACAATCAACTCATCAAAACGGTCTTGTAAATGTGCAGGGACTTCGTCTCGACTGAGTCGCTGGTTCTGATCGATATCCAGTTCATAAAAGCCAGTCGTGACCTGATCGTGCAGCGTTGGCGTGATCAGCATTGAAAGACTGAGTATCAGCAAAATACGGATATTTGTGGGAAAAACCGGCTGCCCGAACACGGGTCCAATAATCATCAAACCACTGATGCGAACCACAACTAACGTGAATGCATAGAATTGCAGCATGGCCCACTGCAGAACCTGCCCCGGAGCCAGCTGCAAAAGCGGGTTCATCACATATTGGTCGAGAAGTGCGCTCACAGGCTTTTCTTTTTCCCCGTTTCACAGGCTTGCAGGGAATCAAAGGCGGGAAGGAATATTGGTAATCAGATTCGTGCTGTACTCCACCATCAATGCAGTAATCCAGGGCAACGTATACAGGATCGCCAGTACCATCATGATAATCTTGGGAACAAAACTGATTGTCTGATCCTGAATCTGAGTCACTGCCTGCCCGATGCTGATGACCAATCCAACAACAACGGCAGTCAGCATCACCGGCCCGCTGACTTCCAGCATGATCAGTAATCCTTCTCGCCCCAAATCCAGAACTGTTGCACTATCCATACCTGACACCTGTAATTAACAATGATCCGGGCGCAATGGTAGCGCCCGAAATTAACCGACCGTCCTGATGCTTTCCAATAACATCCCTACAGTCAACAGCCACCCGTCGATCAATACGAACAACAAAATTTTAAAGGGTAATGAAATCAATACCGGGGGCAGCATCATCATCCCCATACTGATGAGAATCGAACTGATTACCATATCGATCACAATAAAAGGCAGATACAACTGAAAACCGATCAGGAAGGCCGTTTTCACTTCACTTAACATATAGGCCGGCAATAAAACCGTCAGGGGAACTTCATCGTAATCACTGGGAGACTGATACTCGGCAGCTCCCGGCGATCCGGCCAGTGGTTGCTGATAGTCCAGAAACAACCACACGGCATCGCTGTTTCCGGTTAACTCAATCTGGTCGCTCATGAATTTCCGAAGTGGTCCTACTGTTTTTTGAAAAGCCGCTTCCAGCGTTACTGGAGACTGCTGTGTCTGGTGGGTATAGGGAACAATTCCTTCCTCGTAGGCTTTTTCCCAAACGGGAGCCATCACCATGATCGTCAAAAACAGACTGAGGGATGTAAGTACCTGATTCGGAGGAAGCTGCTGCGTTCCTAACGCCTGTCTCAACAAACCAAAGACGATCACAAACCGAATGAAACATGTCGTCATGATGAGAACCGAGGGAGCCAGACTCAATACCGTCAGCAGCAAAAACAGTTTCAGAGTTGAGTTCAACCCCTGAGGCGATGTCATCTGCTCGACATTCAGCATTTCCGGCATACCGGATGTGCCATTTCCAGCAGCCTGCTGAGTGAGTGTTGGCTGTCCCTGAGAAACGGGTGTATTCTGATTTGCGGTCCCCTGATTGGACAACGCCTGATTCAACGCGGGGGTCTGTGCCTGCACGGTGACAGAACCGACCAGTAACACCAGTATCCCCACAACCGCAGGTAACACTCCGATCCCGCAAAGAACGGTATTTCCAGCGATCTGTTGCTGCAGCGCCATCCGCCTAAGCATGTCCCGACTCCGCATTATCATTCAGAGACTGACGTGAAGAATGCAGTAACTTCTGCTGTAAGCGAGTGACAGCCGAATCATAATCCTCAAATTCTCCCTGTGCTGTGGTTCGGGGAGATTGTTCTGTGTTTCCTGCCTGACCAAAAACATCAGCAGCCTGACTGCGGTCGCTCTGTTCAGATTTTTTTTGTGTCGCCTGAAACAGGTTCTTAAACGTGGTAGTCGATCGTCCGGACTGTGCACGTTCCCGACACATGCCTGTGATCAGATCAACTTCAACCGGATCCAGAACTTCACTGAGCATTTCCAGACCGGCCGGCGAAGACCCCAAAATAAGTATCCGCGAACCACAACGTACAAAATGAATCGTCTGACGTGCATCCAAAGGACGTTTCCCCAGTACTTCCATCACTTCGCGAGGCAGAATTGTGGAAGCCAGTGGATGATGTTTTTTGAATAATTTCGCTGTCACCAGAATGATTGAGATTACAACCACCAGAGCACTCAAAGTTCCCCACATCGAGGGTGCCTGTCGCGATACGCCATTGCCCGACGGACTTTGGCTGCTCAGCTTTTGTCGATCCACTGGCGTAATTGGTCTGGAAGTTGACTTTGCCTCAATCGCAGTCTGCGGACTCTGATTGATCGCCCGTGACGGTATCGTACGCTGGTTGTACTGATTCGAAACGTGTTGAGTATTTTCTCCCCGTGCTTGAGTTCTCTGTGTGACATTTCGTTGTGTCTGTTGTGAAAAATCCGGCGTTGCACCTGAAGCCGCACGTGGCTGGTGAAATCCCGAAGTTCGCGCTGCAGGATTCACGTCTTCCGAATTCACATTCGAAATACCGCACAGGCTGCAAACCAGAATCAGAACAGAATAATAGAAATGACGAATCATTGAATCCTTTTCGTCGTCAAACACGTTGATTAACAGGAAATTCCGTTTTCCTTACCCGACCCTACAGTTCTGGTGAAATGATTTCTGCAACTCGCACGCAGAAATTATCGTTTAAAACCAATACTTCACCCCGCGCAATGATGCGGCCATTCACCAGAATATCCACAGGATCACCAGCCAGTTTATCCAAAGGGACTACAACTCCCTCTTTCATCTTTAAAACTTCTTCAATCAATAACTCTGTTCTACCCAGTTCAATGCATAAATCCAATTCCACGTTTTGCAATGAAGCCAGCGCCATTGCTTCTTCAGGACTGCTCGCCATTGATTCAAAATTGGGAAATTCAAACGCTTTCGTGCCTCCCAGATCGACCGGAATTCCATTTCCAGGTCCCAGATTAGGAGAGATGGCAGCCGCCAGATTTGCTTCAGCCTGATTGAGCAAAGCTTCGGTTTCTGCACGCGTAGAAATAGGCATTCCGGAGTGATCGTCTGCTGGCGGCGTATGCTGATTAAAAAGCGAATCAATATCATCATTGTTGACGACAGCCTTCGCTCCCGCATCAGAGCTACCTTTCTTGGCATCCGCGCCTTGCAGTAATTTTTCGATATCGGAAGGATCGAGAAGATTGTCATCTACATTGCCCGCGCCTTTGCCTGAAGCCCCCGCGGAAGGTGCACCAGCTGGCGCAGATTGTCCCTGCGAATTCAATAGCTTTTCGATTTCTGAGGGATCTAGAAGATCATCATTCTCTTCAGCCACGATTGCTTCCTGTTATTCATACATTATTGCGTCATTGTGCGGTATTCACTGATCACGGTTTCAATGATATAGCTTTTCTTGAGGACTTTATTTATGGCCTCTTTCATCATGCGTTTCATCGTGCTCAATTGAGGGTCGTTCAAGTCAGTTAAACTAGACTTACGAACCACTTCGATCACAGCCTGCTTGACGCGTGCTTTATTATTTTCTTTCACCATCGCTTCAAAATCCGATGCTGCTCCCTGTTCTACAAGAGCCACCAGATTGAAAGTAACGTGAATCGTTGCACCAGGTTCGGCTATATTATTCGTGACACTGAAATTATCAATTGAAACCTCTGCCGTATTAACCTGCAGATTCTCGCTATCTTTAGAAATCGTTTCTTCTGCGACCTCTTCCGGTTGATCCGGTGACAGCAGCCAGTATGAGATGCCAACCTGCAGGACGATTACAATCAGTAACAGCCCCCCTACCTTCAATAGCTTTGCTTTTGAGTGACCACGAGAGGCATCCGTATTTTCTACGGTTGTACCTGTTTCCGAATCGACACCAGGGTCTGCTGTTTCGGTGTCTGTTGCCACGAGTCTCCTCCTTGAACTCTCGCTCCCTGTTTGAGCAAAGACAAATCCCTTGTCTTTTTGACACACCGTTTATGACGGGTATTCTGTTCAACAGGCATGGTGAATAAAAATCGAGTGAATTAACGAAAACGCTCGATCAGGTTCGATCGATCATCAAGACTCAGCGATCGCCTGTCTTTGGAGAGACTATATACGCATCAATTAAAAATACGTCAACCCGACGATTCAAGTATTGTTCCTCGGGGTTCCGGGTGATTGTTCGTGGCTCTGCATCACCAACTGAACTGACAATCAGCCTTTCCGGCTCAATTCCCTTGGACTCGAGGTATTCGGCAACGTTTTTGGCCCGATAAAAAGAAAGCTCCTGTGAATCTCGGAATTTTGAGTCATTTGGGAGAGGTTCAGGGGAGGCGTGACCGCGCACGATAAGACGGTTCGGTGTTGGCAGCAATATTTCGGCAATGATATTCAGCTTCTGTTTGATTTCTGGAGTCAATTCCGCAGAAAATCTACCAAAACTAGCAGTCCCCCCTAGTGTGACTTCCGTTCCGCTGTTGATGCGTTCGACTGTTTTGTTGGGCCCACCACCACCACTCGATTTTTCTTTTCCGGTTTTGGTTCCACCATCTGAGCTGGTTCCCTTAGAAGCTGGCTTACTTTGATTGCTGGTGGCATCCAAGGATTTTCCCGGAACGGCGGCATCGCCTTGATGGGTTCCAAATCGCTCGCGCAATGAATCCAACATGGCGCGTACACTTCCTTCATCATTCCGAATTTCACTCATTGACACCAGCATGATGAAAAATGTCAGTAACAGAGACATCATATCACCATAGGTAACAACCCATTCCGGAACGCCTGGAGGTGGATCATCTTGCGGCATCGCCATCTGAGAACACTCCTTCTAAGCCATTCGCACACTGAGTTCACAAGCAGGTCGGGATCTGTGAGTAGACAAACATGGTCCCATGACTGATCTGTACGACATCAGGCTGCTTTAGCATCTTTACCCACCCGCTTATCCTGAGGCAGAAAGGTATTCAGCTTTTGTTCGATGACCCGCGGATTGTCCCCTTCCTGAATCGCGATTAAACCTTTGACAATCACTTCCCGGACTTGAAATTCCTGCTTGCTGTAGAACGCCAGCTTGTCAGCAAAGGGAAGAAAAAACAGGTTGGAAACGATAGCGCCATACAAGGTTGTAATTAACGCGACCGCCATTCCCGGGCCGATGGCTTCCGGATCATCCATGTTTCCCAACATGATAATCAACCCCATCAATGTTCCAATCATTCCAAACGCCGGCGCATAACGGCCGACCGTATCCATGAGAGCTTTTCCACTCTTATGCCTGCCTGCAACCGCTTCCATTTCCGTTCGGAGGATTTGCTCCATCAATTCCACATCAGTGCCATCAACTGCCATCTGTACGCCCAACAGAATAAACGGGTCCTGAATCTCCTCAGTTTTGGATTCCAATGCCAGGATGCCGTCCCGACGGGCGATTTCAGCAAACTCCACAATCTGCAAAATGACAGGGCCAATTTCCTGTTGCTTGGGGAAGAAGACTTTCTTGATCACCTTGGGAAACAGGAGCATGGCTGCGCCGGGGAATGCAATAAAAGTGGCAGCAATCGCCCCCCCGACCACCACGGCAGCAGAGGGAATATCAATGAAGGCAGCAAAACTGGAACCGGGCGCAATCGCAATCGCCAGCAAGAGTAATGCGACCCCTGAGACCACTCCACCGGCTGTTGCCTTATCCATTTCTGCAAATGTTCCTGATGAATGATGACTGTCTGCTGACGCTGAGCCACGAACCGTTTAACAGTTACTAACCTGAATCACAATTAACTTCTCTCTGTACTCACCGAATTCGCTTTTTAAAGGCCTGGAACAAGGCGAATGGCCCTGGAGTAGGCAATCGAGCGTTTGACGACCTCTTCCACACTTTCGCGTACAATCAGACGATCTGCTGAAGTCAGAGTGATAAAGGTATCTGGCCTGCTTTCGATACATTGGATTAATTCTGCATTGATCACGAACTCTTCACCGTTCAACCTGGTCAATTTGATCATGCTGCCATTCTCCCTGGTATCGTAATCTCAGAGTTCCCAGAACAAGGAGCCTTCATCCTGATCTCACTATCGTCCCAGAACCAGAAGTTCGTCTACCAGTTGCTGCACTGAACTGATCACCCGTGCGTTTCCTCGATAGTTTGTCGAGGCCACAATCAGGTCCACCAGATTTCGCCCCACATCGGTGTTCGATAATTCGATCGAACCGGCACGAATCGTACCAGCACCAAAGTTACCGGGAGTCACCAGGAACGGAGGACCGGAGCTGACCCCTTCCTGGAATGTCGAGTTTCCTGCTTCCAGCAATCCCTGAGGGTTCGCAAAACGAGCCAGTGTTACCTGGCCCAACGTACGAATGATACCGTTATCAAAGACACCGTTAATAATTCCAGTTTCATCAATCACGAAACTCGAAAGAGTTCCCGGATCAGAACCGTCCTGTAAGGTCAGCTTCAACGTACTGCCAGCAGCCGCAGAGGAAATACCAGAGATGTTCGACAAGTCAATCGTCACATCCATTTCATCTGCTGCAGTCAGAGAACGGCTCACTGCAAACGTGTTCGGCGTAAAATTGGTGACAACCCCTTTACTGTCAAAGGTAATCGTACCGGTGGAAACCGCAATGTCACCATCACTATCATCGGAACTTTCCAGGAAGTAGCGGAAGACCGTATTATTCGACGAGCGAGATTCCAGCACGCTGGTCATTTTCATGGTAACTGGTTCACCGAGCGAGTCAAAAATAATAAAGTCGGTAATGGCGCTTTCGCCATTTGCTGTTTGAGTTTTGGTAAATGGTAGTGAGACAGTAGCACCATCCGATGTGATATTACCAACCGTAAGGGAAATATCATTCACAGTGCCACTATTACCGACAATCTGAAATGCCCCACCAGTCACCGAGACGCCTGGTTGAGATCCCGTACCAGCGTCATTGGGAATACCACCTCCGCTTTGGATACCCAGTGTTCGGTCCATAAAATCGGCAAAATCGGCGGCAGTCGTAGTTGCACCCACCAGCAAAGTCATCGGATCGAGAGATCTTCCTCCTTTACTGGGCGTAAATTCCAGTGTCTCGCCCAGAGTAAATAAAGGGACTCCGATGGTCGCTTCCACATCTGTTAACAAAGTGGTACCTGTGATCGCAGCATTCGCATTACCGGCATCGGTTAATGGCCCGGTTGTTGTGATGGCCCCCGTTGTCCCCAGGACTCCCGTTGGTAATAAAGCTCCGCCAATCGATACATTCTTGGTTGCCTGAGCGACGTTTAAATCTCCCAGAGGGACCTTAATATCTGTTAAGGTGGTGGTGACCAGATTAAAATCTTCATCAACACCATATCCCTGAACTTTAAAACCGGTCTGGCTTGTCAGCAGACTCTGGCTATTTAATTCAAAGTTACCGTTTCGCGAGTAAACCTGACCGTCGGGGCTGTCCAGAACAAAGAAACCTTCCCCCTGTATGGCAAGGTCAGAAGGACTGGTACTGTTGGTCACACTCCCCTGAGTAAAGTCTTTTCGAATCGAAGCACTGAGAGCACCCAAACCAATCTGACGGGGGTTGGTACCACCATTCGTCGTTGTCGGACGTGAACCCACACTTAAGGTTCGCGCTAACTGAGTTGTAAAGAGCACATTGGACGCTTTAAATCCGTTTGTCCCTGCGTTGGCAATATTGTTACCCAACACATCGATACTTGTTTCATTCTGGGCCAAACCACCCAACGATGTATTTAATGCAGACGTCAATCCCATGACAACTCCTCGGTTGAATCAACCAGGTAAAAACCTAATCCATTGGTTCTAATCGCGCAGCATCAGTCATAACTGTGCCGCAGCTCTACTCTGTATATCGTCTAAACTGATCCTGATCATGTTTCATTTTTTGGTAAATTTTGTGTTCATTCACTTTGTCCAACCTCGAACAATAAACGTAAATATCGACTCATCATACACTTGCTGGTTCTTGAACAATGCTGATCGCAGAAACAGGAAGTTCAGACGCTCCTACGCCCACATATGCTTTCCCTTCGCGGACAAAAGCACGATCAACGACCCCTGCGACAGCTGACTGTCCGGTTAACTGGCCTTCGATCTCTTTCCCAATCAGACTGGCAGCTTGCGTTAAACCCTGACCGGTTGTGATTGCCTTAAGTGTATCCGACAGCTCAATATTCGACTGTAGTTCCCGCATGCTGGAAAGCTGTGCCAATAATTGTTCGTTACCCAACGGTTCGGTCGGATCCTGGTTTTGCAGTTCTGTAATCAACAGTTTCAAAAAAGATTCGGCTGTCAGACCACTGAAGCCTGCCTTATCCTTCTCGATTACATTAACGGTATTGGTACTGCCGCTGCCACTAATTCCATCTACAGCCATCCTGGCATTCCTTTCAATACTTAATTTGACTTAAATTTGTACGTCGATTTCTTCCACGTTGTCTGTCGAAATTCCCTGCGAACGAGTCACTTGCGGGTTATCCGGTTGCGATTGCTCGGCATCATCCCGCTTCGCGGATTCCTCTACAAAGGACCGCTCATCCTGACTCTGGTCAGAATCTCTCGAGTTCCCGGAAGAATGGTTCGAATTGAACTCGCTGCCTGACTGTGATCGCGCATCAGAGTTTGACGAGCGCTGATCTTCACTGGAATCGGTGCTGATCTGCACTTCGATGCGATCGATGGAAACCCCGGTCTTTGCCAGGGCATCTTTCAATTGTGCAATGTTATCATTAATGACTTTTTGAACGCGCTGATTTTGCACTTCCATTTTCGCTGTATACACACCATCTTTCAATGACACTTCAATCTGCAGTGTACCCAGTTCGGGGGGGCTCAGCCGAATTTTAAGCTGCTGCCCGGTGGACTGAGATTGACGCACCGCGCCGACAATCCGCTCGACCAATTGCTCAACGTGCTTTACATCCACTGGATGTTCCACAGTAGTCGCGGACTGACTACCCGTCGCGGGAGCTGTTTGACTTGCCACTGTCTGCTGAGAAGACGACTGATCACTGTCAATGGATGAGACGTGATCCTGTGACAGCGAGCCGGCTTTCGGTGTTTCCGACGGGACGCGGCTCAAGGCATCTAATACAGGCTGCGGATTCGGATTTAACTGCCCCTGATCCACCCCATCAGTTTTCTGCTCAGACCGTTCGGAATCCCGGGCCGTTTTATCAGTAACAATTTCTGCAGCGTCAGTCTGTGCTGTTTGCACTTCCGGCTGAACCGGCTCGATCACTGGTTCAGAAATTCCCTGAATGGATTCCTGCCCTGAGGCAATCTCCCCCCGACTGGTTTCTGTGGAAGAAGGTCCGGACTGAGTTTGATCCCTGGAGCGAAGATATCGCTGTTGCAAAGCTGCTTGAGCATCAATTTCATTCTCGCTGGTAGAATCAACAGCGTTGTCTGAATTATTCTCTTCGTGATCCTGAATCGCCTGTTGCAGTTCATCGGTCACTTTAATATCGAGAAACTCATCCGAATGTAATACAGGCTTTGAATCAGTTGAAGATTCCTCACTGTCAGGTTGAACTGCCTGTACCTTGTCCGTCTGTGGTACCGGATTCAGATCAGTAATTTCAACAGAAGAATTGATGGCCTGATCTTCCTGACCCGTCTCTGTTTGCGAGGTATCGACCACCTGCTGATTCAAAAGTTCAGCCAGTCCTTCCGGTATCGGAATGGCTTCATCCGAACTGGTTTCCGTCACTTGAACCGGCGGACGTCCCAGATTCAGATCATCCACAAAATGGAAGTTGGCTGGGGGTTGGATTTCGCTGATTTCCGTTGTGGTGTCCTGCACAATTTGCCCTTCATTCTGCACGGCAAATGAAGAGCTGAACAAAGAATAGGTCTGCACCCGGTCTTTGCCGGGCAGTTTAATTTCCTGTTGCGTATTAATGCCAACATCAATTGACTCGGTTGATTCTGAAGTCTCTTGAGACTCAGGTTCCTGAGTGGCTGTTGAATTCTCTGATGCAGAAATCCTGGTCTCATCAGAGGCTGCGGTATTTTCAGCCT
>NZ_CALFPF010000448.1 GCF_937919775.1 uncultured Gimesia sp. | reverse complement strand
GTATAAGCATATAAGTGAAAATACCTACAATCTAATTGATCTTATATAGTTGTTGTCCCTTAACGGCGAATCTGTGCTGTTTACTACCCGGTTGATCAAGTAACATAGTTGCCAACTCAAGCAGGCCCGAGTTGACTTCTATTTGGTCAACCGGGTCTGTTTGTTTAGGGAATCGGTCATTTTTTTCTTCCCAGTTTCATATTTGAAACCCCATTCGAATTTTAAGGAAGATGAAAAAATGAATACCATTATTTACCGGAGCGTTTGTAATTATATAAAGATTCCGTATCATATTAAATTACAGCGACAGGATGTTTCACTTTCCTGCAACTCACGCGCTCTGTTTGCGCCAGTCTGGTAAGGGCCTGATCTCGCTATTGTAATGACGTGCAATTGATTTGTTGATTCATTTGGCAATCTGTCGTTGTTAACTTCATTTCTTAAAAATACGTAGAGTGACTATGCAATCCCCACACCGACCAAGTTTATTACGAAAAATGAACGTTCGTAAGGTTTTGGAAGTGATCCAGGGCCAGGGAACTTTAACACGCGCTGATGTAATGCGGAGTTCTGGAATCAGCGCCCCGACTGTGTCAAAAGCTGTCAGCGCGTTACTGGACGCCGGGTTGCTGGAAGAACGGGAGACAGCCGAGTTTTCTGTCGGGCGTCCTGGAAAACTGCTGCAGCTTCCGCGGTTTAGTGCGCAGGTTATCGGCGTGGTTCTGGAGTGGGATTACTGCTCCGTTGTCGCTTCGGGGCTGGATGGTCATTTACACGAAGATAAGTTAGATCGTTTCAAGACTCCAAAAACCTATTCGGAATTAATCGAAACGATTTCTAAAAAAATTCTCAATCTGGTTGAGAAGCAGAAAATACCTGCTTTGGGAGTAGGAATTACGGTTCCCGGTCTGGTCAACAGTAATGATGGCTGCATTTTTCTGGCGTCGAATCTGCATATTGTTGACGGTCAGGCTCCCGCCACCGATATTGCGAGTCGAACCAATCTGGAATGTGTCCTTGTCCAGAAATCAACATCGTTGTGTCTGTCTGAAAAGACATATGGTGCAGGACAGGCGATGGATGATTTTATTAATCTGGATGTGACTTCCGGATTCGGGATGGGTGTTTTTACCGGAGGGCAGTTGCTGGATGGTCAACATGGTCTCGCCGGTGAGATTGCACATATCACTGTCGAACCCAAGGGGGGACGTGTTTGTGGTTGTGGAAATCAGGGATGCCTGGAAACCGTCGCGACTGATCTTGCTCTCACCCATTATGTTTCTCAACGACTCGGTAAGGATGTGAGTTTTGAGGAGATTCAAGAACTGGTCGAAAAGGGAGAACTCGATATTACGCCTGAGTTGGATCGGACCATCGAGTTTCTGGCAATTGGTGTGGCAGCGGCGATCAACATCTTTAATCCGTCGAATATATTTATTACCTCTCGACTGTTTGATCTGCGCGAAGATGTATTTGACAGGATGACAGAGCTGGCCAAGAGCCGGGCATTAAAACCTTCGGCAACGTCCTGTGAGATTGAGCGTTCCAAAGGGAATAAATATCTGGGAGCCGTGGCCGGGATTATTAATCATCTGGCCAACGGATTGGGTCCACGCCTGAGTTAGTCTGAATTCGGGTCGATTACGCTGTTTTAGAGCCACCTGATTCCATTGAGAACAGATGTCGCCAGGGTTTCGTGGGAAGCACCCCGGCGTTGGTTCAGAGAAGAAAGCAGGAATATGGCACCTTCTGCAGATGAGATCGCTCGTGAATACATTCAGGAGTCAATTCATTTACTCCAGCAGTCGGTTCACAAAATCGACCATTGCCTGAATCAGCTTGAGCCTGACCAGATCTGGTGGCGTCCGGAGCCGGGACTCAACAGTATTGGTAATTTGATTCTGCATCTGTGCGGCAACTTAAATCAATGGGCAGTCTGCGGCATTACCAGATCCACCAATGCGCGTCAGCGCGAGCAGGAATTCCGTTCGGATGTCCGGATTTCGCGGGATGATTTGCAGACGCTGCTGCATCGTACTGTCGAACAGGCTTGTCAGACGATCCAGTCCCTCTCGGCAGCTGCATTGCTGGAAAACCGTGAGATTCAGGGATTTTCTGTATCTGTACTCGGAGCCATTTCCCATACCGTGCCCCATTTTGTGGGACACACACATCAGATTATTTATCTTACCCGCCTGCAAAAAGGGGAACAGTATCAATTCGACTGGTCACCCGATTCCTGTCAACAGGGTGTTCCCATTTGATCGGAACAGTCAAAGTGCTGATTGCCTGCCTTGCCTGATAAGCATTTTTAATGCCTCACATTTCAAATCGGTGTCAGCTCCGCGTTGAATGTAAGCTGGTTACTCTGAACGCTTGTGATTTTTGCGACCACAATTTGAGCCAGGACTTTCGAAGTTTCGACAAGAACGACCTGTGTTTATTTTTTGCCCATATGGAAAACGCTACAATAATCGGCACGAGTGCGTCTGTTCCTTAATGAAGTTAGACAAAAGGCGTTGATGGTATGTCCCGCAAAGCAAGACGGTCTCAAAAGCAGTCTGGCAAAAAAACTGCGACTTCGCAGCAGGCAAAGGCGAAGCAATTTTTCGCCACTTCAGCAGGGGCAGACCTGCTCTCACTCCCGTTTCAGAGTCAGCACCGTTTGGCTTTCGAACTCTTTTTTTTGTCTCTGTTGCTGATCTGGTCGTTTCTTGTTTCCTGCTTTCCCTTAAGGAATATGGACATCTGGTGGCATTTGCGAACGGGGGAGTTGATTCTGGAGCGTGGCACGGTTCCTTATTTTGACTGGTTTACGTTTGTGGATTTTGATCGACCCTGGATCGATCTGCACTGGGGCTTTCAGCTTCTGGTGACCTGGTTGTATCGCTGGGGGGGCGTTGATTTATTAATTCTGACCAAGTCGTTCTGCCTGTCTCTGACCATCGGTTTTGCCTGGTATGCTTCCGGCAAATTTGTTCCACCGTGGTGGAAAGCGTTGTTGTGGATTTTGCCTGTGATCTGTATATCCGGTCGTTCGCTGGTTCGTCCGGAAATGTTGTCACTGGTTTATCTCTCCTGTTGGATGTATGTGCTGAGCCGCATTCCATCCCACCCGAAAATGATCTGGCTGATCCCGCTCATTACATTACTCTGGGTCAATAGTCATGCTCTGTTTGTGTTGGGGCTGGTGATCAGCGTTCTGTTTGTTACCGACCATCTGATTCGTGTCTGGGCGCAGGGACGGTATGGTTTGGAAATGCCATCCCCCGCGCTTTCGGGTATCACATTGATCAGAGTCGGCGTGCTTACGATTCTGGCCTGCTTTCTGAATCCTTATCTGGAACAGGGTTTTCTTTTTCCATTGACGCTGTATGAAAAATTTTCCGTCGATCAGGCGTTTTATTCCGTGAGGGTCGGAGAATTTCAGCCCCCTTTCGATTTCATTAAAAAACACGGTTTGAATAATCTGTATCTGTTCTCACAAGTCGTTCTGGCAGTCTTAACATTCGCCAGTTTTTTTCCGATACTGCTAAAAAAACGCGTGCATCCCTTTCGGATTCTGCTGTTCATTGCATTTACGCATCTGGCATGGAAGGCGTCGCGGAATACCGGGATTTTTTCGCTGATTGCAGGCATCATATTATGCGATAATGTCTCTGACTGGATTCGGTTAGCGGTTCCTCAAACGTCTGTTTCTGATTCTGGCGCAGGTCGAGACTATTCCACAGAGACACATCCTTTGTGGGGCAGGGCCATCATCGGGAAGGGGATTTCTGCTTGTGTTTTCCTGTTTCTCCTGGCCAGTATATTTGCCGGTGCGTGGAGCCGCTGGGGAGGGGAAGGGAAAGTTTTAGGCTTAGGCGAGCAGGAAGCGTGGTATGCGCACGGTGCTGCAAAATTTGCCGGTCAGCCCGGTATGCCCCAGCGTGCTTTTATCTCTAATATGGGGCAGGCGGCTGTTTATATCTTTCACAATGGGCCTGAAAGAAAAGTATTTTTTGATGGTCGTCTGGAAGTGAATACCAAAGAGACGTTTCAGTTATACGAACAAATCAAACAGCAGATGGCATTGGGGACGGGGGAGTGGGCTTATTTTCTGCAGGATGAAAAGGGGCAGCGTCCGGTTGTCATTCTGGATAGTCGCTATTCCCGTAACGAAATCCGGGGCATGGGGGGAAATCCGGGCTGGCGGCTGGTATTTGCGGATCAGGCAGCCGCGGTGTTTCTCGATACACAGACGGCTGATCGCTTACTGTTACCCGAGGTCGATCCCAGTCCGTTATTTCATCCGCCTGGCATGCAGGTTCGTCGATAAAGCGAGCCTGGATCGACTTGCTGTATTCGAATCGGTCGAAATTAAGAGTCCCCGGAGCGCTTTCGCTTGCAAATCAGTAACTCTCAGAGGACAGTAGATGGAATCAATTTGAGTTAGTATGCCTGTTTCTGATCGAAGCAGGCGATTCTTTTCGTATTCGAATATAGGGGAAACATCATGGGTTATTCTCTGATCAGAAAAAAACTGATCGGTGTGATGGCATTGGTTTTGCTTTCACAGACGCTCAATTTCGTAGAGGCGCAGGAAGCGCAACAACAGACACATAAGGCACCGCTGTCGAAGCTGGAGTTGGAGTCCGGCGATTCCATTGTTTTTCTGGGTGACAGTATCACACACCAGTGTCTTTACACGCAGTACGTGGAAGATTTTTTCTATACCAGATATCCCCAGATGCGATTGAAGTTTCATAATGCCGGTGTTGGCGGAGCCAAGGCCTGGGATGCACTCGCCCGGTTTGATCGCGATGTAGCCGCCTATAAACCAAAGTACGTGACGATTTTGCTGGGGATGAACGACGGGCAGTATCAGCCTTTCAATGAAACGATTTTCCAGACGTATTATAAAGATATGAAGGAATTGATTGCGAAAATTCAGGGAATTGGCGCGCAGCCGATTTTGATGACTCCGACGATGTTTGATGCACGAGCCGCTCGCTTGGGCAATCGCAAACGGGATCCGTCTGCGACAGAATTATACAATTCTGTGCTGGCTTACTATGGAACGTGGCTGCGTGAAGTAGCCGCTGAATCAGGCTTCGGTTTCGTTGACATGTACAGCCCGCTCAATAACATTACGCTGACGGCGCGGCAGAAGGATCCGACTTTTACCATCATCAAAGACGCGGTCCATCCGGATGCACCGGGGCAGGTTGTGATGGCCTACGCGTTGTTGTCTGACATGAATGTGAAACGGCAGGTTTCTCAAATTAGCATCAGTCAGAATGCCAAAGGTATGCCGGCAGCGGCTGCCAAAGGGGGCAAGCTGTCTGACCTGCAATATTCTGACGACGGTGTTTCATTCACATGGCTGGCAGATTGTCTACCCTGGGTCGTGCCCGAAGAAGCACAGCTGGGGGCAGAGTTGACCAAGCTGGGGCATCGGATGAGCCAGGAATCATTGTCGATTCATGGATTACCGGCAGGCAGTTATGAACTGTCGATTGATGGCACCGTGGTTGGGCAGTACAGCAATACGGCGTTAGCGCGGCATATTGAGTTACAGAGTAATGCGAAAACGCCTCAGTACCAGCAGGCGATGGAAGTGGCATTGCTGAATAAAGAGCGAAACAGCGGCCCGGTCCGGCAAAAACGCAACAGTTGGGGCCCGTTTCAGCAGTTTGCAAGGATCAATCGGGAATTAGATGCCCAGACTGAACAGAAAGATGAAACACAGGTAGCGAAGCTGAAACAGCTGGAAAAAAACCTGCAAAATCAGGAAACAACGATTCAGGAAAGCGAAGCTGCCGCGTTGGCGCTCGAAGATAAAATTTACGAGGTCAATCAGCCAGTGGCCCGTAAATATGTCTTGAAAAAAGTGGTTGCCCAGAAGAAGAAAAAATAATCATTCCAGGATCAACTGACTTGTCAGTAAGAAAAAAGCAGCCTGAGGTGAACTCACCCGGGCTGCTTTTTTTGTATCAAAATAATCTTTGTCAAAATCAGAGCAGAAACAAAATCGTCAGCATGATCGAGAGAGGCAACAGGAATACACAGCTATAGCCCATGTATCCAAAAAAGCTGGGCATGCGAATATTGTTCTTTTCAGCGATGGCTTTAACCATGAAGTTCGGACCGTTGCCAATATAGGTCATCGCTCCCATAAAGACGGATCCCAGGCTGATGGCAACCAGTGAAACTTCATTCACACCAGCGACGGCAGCTCCGTTGGTACCAGCTGCTTTAGCGGTTTCGAAAAAGACGACATAGGTTGGTGCATTGTCGAGGAAGCTGGAAAGCACGCCAGTGGCCCAGTAAAATTTCCAGGGAGAATCAATTCCCAGCGAGGCACCATTGACATTCAGAATTTGAACCGGTGTCTGCATGCAGATAAAGATGCCGACAAACAGCGCTGCCACTTCCAGAATGGCCTCGTAGTTGAAGGAATTCTGTACGCGAATACTTTTAGAAGTAGTTAAGAGGGAGATTCCCGCGAGTCCAAACATGCAGACTTCCCGGAAAAAATGAGGAGCATGCCAGTCTGTGCCGGGGAAAGGCTTGGAAGGGTCAAGTAGTGCGACGCAGAAAATAACCAGCAGCAACCAGAGAAAATTGAGCCCTCCTCTAAGTGCAAATGGCTCGATCATTTCCGGTGGTGCTTCAACTTTCGCTTTGTTTTCTTTTTTATAACGGATCGTATCGAACAGGAAATAAATCGCCAGCAGCGACACGTTCATGGCCATCCACATGGGCCAGAGTGAAAGGGTCCAGGTAAATGGAACTCCCCTGAGAAATCCCAGAAATAATGGTGGATCGCCGATGGGAAGCAGGCAGCCGCCAGTATTGCAAACTACAAAAATAAAGAAGATCACGGTATGTGCAACGTAGTCGCGTTTTTCGTTTGCTTTTAAGAGAGGCCGGATCAGTAACATGGCTGCGCCGGTGGTTCCAATAAAACTGGAAATTAAAGCACCGATGGCAATGATGCTCGTATTTAATGCCGGGCGACCTACCAGATTTCCATTAAAGGCAATCCCGCCACTGATGACATACAAGCTGAACAGCAGGGCGATAAATGGAATATATTCAACCAGTAACGCATTTTTGAGGACGACGATGGCGGCAGGAATTCCTGGTGCCGAAAGTTCATGCGTCCCGTGGTCAACCACACCATGCCCATACAGGAAGGTGTAGTAAAGTAATGTGATCAGGCCCAGACTGGCAGCGACGAGAAAGCGGTTCTTATTATGCTCCCACCATTCTTCCGTTTTATGGATCAAAGGCAGAAAAGCAATGCATAACAAGAGTGCGGCAAACGGAATTACACTATAAAAGGCAGGTGGTTCTGCATGTGTGTGATGATCGTCGTGCGGTACTTCCATTGTTGATACAAAATATGTTGCTTCCAGTTGCGTATATGTATCAGCGATTAAGTTCATCTCAATCGCCCTCCGTTATTTGGGGATTATTGTAAATGGGTTAAAATGCGAAAATCCGTTTTCGTGTAGGTTACCGTAAACTGAAGCTGCTTGTTTACAGCCTGCTGATAAAGTTGTGGATTATGGCATGATCTGAGATCGTGTACAATATCCAGCTCATGATGATTTCAGATTGTGTTTATGAATTTGCAAACTCGTTGCGTTTTTCTTCTATCGGAGCCGGACAGTTTTCGAATTCTGATAGATACTGTTTCACCAGTGCTGCGGTATGGGCACTATCCAGCAGTTCGAGAGTGATCAGAGTTTTACCGAGGGCGATAGGCGGCTCGATCTGCAAAGCCAGAAGATAGGCAATTTGTTCTTGAGTGAGTAGATTTTTCTGAATTGCAATTTCACCAAATCGATAGCCGTTTTCGTTCTGGAGATTCAGGATTTCAGCAACTTGCTCAGACGTCAATAATTTTTCGGCGACAGCAAGTTCGCCAATCTTGACCTGCTCCCCTTGTTTGGGGCATTTGAGAAGTACTTTGGAAATGGTAGGAATATCGAATATTTTTTTCGTGACCAGCCAGCGACTGAACCGGCTGCGTTTGATCAATTTCTGCAGTTCTTGATCTTCACTGGTGATGATGGAACGGACATGCAGCTGGTTTCTTCCCTTCTCTTTTGATTCGTACATTGCTTCATCTGCTTCAGCAATCAGACGTTCTGCGTAGCCTGTGATGTCACGAGGTGGAATGCCTACGACTGCTCCCAGGCTGGCTGTGACTGGTACGCGTTTTTCTTCAAACTCGATCACTTCATTTTCAATCAGCGTTCGCAGTCTTTCTGCCAGTTCCGCAATTCCAGTCTCTGAAGGATTGCTGACCATGATGACGAACTCTTCACCGCCGTAACGGCAGAAAACGTCAGAACGACGTGTGGATTCGCTGGCAACATGCGACACTCGCTGTAAAACCAGATCTCCAAACTGATGACCATAAGTATCATTCAGGTTTTTGAAACGATCAATGTCTGAAAAGATGATTCCAATCGGCTGTGCTGAGCGAGCACAGCGATGAATTTCTTTTTCAAAAGCTTCGTTGAAGTAAGTTCGGTTATAAGCTTTCGTCAGAGGATCGTGGATCGCCTTGCTTTGCAGCTGTTTATTTTCTGATTCCAGTTTGACTTTTTGTTCTTCGATGACCGCTTGACGTGCACAGGCCTGAGTTGAATCGACCTGGGCTTTCATTGTCAACTGGACTAATTGTTCGTTTGCGGTGGCCATGATTTCATAAGGCGATCCGATGTCATCCATATTGACTTGAAATACCTGCGCTGCTTCTTCAAATCGCGATTGGACATTTTCCAGAAACCCATGCAGATCATTATGAGGCATGTTATAGAATTCAGAAGTCAATTCCTGAAGACGATGTAACGCCAGGCCGCTATTGGGTGAACAGAAATAGTCACCGATTGATGCCGACGTGGCGATGATAATAATTAAGTTAAAGTTAGGATCGGATTCAATCGCTTTGAGTTGCTCGAACGTATCATGATGATGTTCAATCGCCGTTTTGAACTGCTCAGACATCTGCCAGCGTTCCATCATTTTGACGCCAACTTCAGTGTGATTGATTCCCAGAACCTCTGTTTCCACTTCAGAACTGTTTTTTTGTTGTGCTTCAGCCTGTTCCAGTACCGGTAACAGATCATTGGGAATAGATCGCAGCATTGCGAGATGACCAATGTCCTGGAGCAAACCGATCAGGAAACTATCGTATTTTAATTCATTTCCCAGCTTGCCGGCTAACAATTCAGCTGCCGCAGACTGGATAATCGACTGTTTCCAGTAAGAATCGAAGCGTGACTTGAGCGGGCCTTCCGTGATTGCTGATTCCGAAAGTGAAAAGCTCAAAGCCAGCGAGGTGACCACCATCGTTCCCAACAGGGGCACGGCTCTCTCAATACCTTTACACTCAGATCTTAATCCAAAAAATGAGGAATTACTGGCTTTCAGGATTTTGGCTGTGATTGCAGGGTCAGCCTTGATCGTCTCGATGACCTCCCTGATATCTGTATCAGGATTTTTCGAAAGATCCAACAACCTTACAGCGACGGCAGGTAAGGTTGGTAATTGATCTGAAGACCAAATTTTTTCAGGAGAAATCATTATCAAACACCTTTGTGGTAATGCACGTCAATGAAAACGCGATCATTTTCAAACTACAAATCTCTCTGGATGGCTCTACATATTTTTTGAAGCTTATTCAAAATCAGGCAAGGCAAAATCTGTCACTGCATGCCTGATTTGTTTTATGCGTTGGTTGTGACCCAACGTTCCAGTTTGCTTTTCAAACTGTCCGGTGTAAATGGCTTTACAAGATAGTCTGAAACGCCAGCCTGAATTGCGGTTACTACACGAGCACGTTCTGCTTCGGTGGTAATCATGATCACAGGGATGTCTTTGTTCCGTTGGCGAATTTCTTTCAGGAGCTGAAGACCATCCATATTGGGCATGTTCCAGTCACTCAGGACAATATCGAATGTGCCACCCTGGAATAACTCCAGTGCCTGAACTCCATCTTCCGCTTCAGTCACATCTTCGATACCCAGTTTCGACAAACACCGCTTCTGGATTGTTCTCATTGTTCCTGAGTCATCAACAAGTAAAACTTTCATTGGAATGGCCTTTATTTTTAAGTCATTAAGTCGTTCAAAAACAAGATTTAGTTAGATCGGTGTCTTATCGATCAGAAAATCCGGCTTCAATCGTGAAGGTCCCGATTTCTGAATCAAACGCAATACAAATTGGTGAGACATTTGAAGGGTAATGTACGGTATGCCCTTTTCCGGTAATAATATTTGGAATGCTGATCGAAGCTTCCAGATGTTCAAGCTGGGCTTTTGCTGATCCAGCAATCATATTCGCTAATTCACAAACGGCATCGCAGACTTCATCATTGATTTCGTCCGTTGAGATTCCGACGAGGCGATCTAAAATTCCAATGCCTACGCTTTTTGATAAACTGAGAACGAGAGTTCCAGCTGCTTTTCCCGAAATTCCGATCACTGCACTTAATTCGTGTTCTGGAATATGATCTGATTTTAAGCTCAAACCGGTACGTTTTGGCGTACATCCCAGCATCATTTCAAAAACTGAAATTGTTGAGCTGATGATAGGATTCACAAATTCTGCAGTGAGCGCCGATTTACCTGTTGTGGTTGACGTCATTATCAAGTTCCTGTTTCCTGGGAATCATTCAATTTTTTATAAATCGTTTTTTAGGTATTTCGAGTAAGTCTTGCTGACTTTTTTGAAGTCCAATGTTGATGACTGAAATCAACACCTTTTAATTGAATCGCAATGTGCAGTTTCAAGTAATTGTGCACTTAGAACATAGATCACGAAAAATTACATGAACCAAAATATCAACACGATACTCACAAGAAATATTGCTCAGCTGCTGGACCGTTTCCAAGTATTCCGACTGTGCGGAATATAGTGGAGGGGTTGCTCTGCAGTAATACAGTCAAATACCTCCCTATACACATGCGAGCTGAAGTTAGGGAGGCAAATCGGTGGTTGGACAAATCGAATATGAAACTTCGACGATTGTTTGGGAAGTGGTACCTTCTGATACTGAAGCGACTTAGGTCAAAATAAAGGACAAAATTGATAAATGGCTCTTATAGTCCTGTTATTGGTTTTGACTTGATACAACTTTTGATGTCAGCAAAAACGTGGAAAGTAAAGAGGTATCTACCTCAAAAAATCTGAGTTTGCTGTTGAGTCGTCGGATAAAAATAGTGTATCATAAGTACACGAGAGTTGTTTATAGAGAAAGATACCTATGTTTTTGAGTCTCAAATATTAGGGGAAAAGCTCATATTATCATTTTAACAATGAACTATTCAACATTTCTTACAAGTTCATAGGTCAGGTCGAGAAACTCGTTCAGTTCTATACTTCTCTGTGCTGATATAATTATAGTTGCCTTGTCATATCGTAAAAGCGCTTGAGTCAATGGCACAATCCTTTCCGCAAAACCATCTTGAGTTTGCTCATGATGTCAGAAAAACATGTCACGATTTAAATAATTTTTTGATGATCTTGCAGTGCCAGCATGAGTACTTGGGGGCATTACCATCCGCAGAGATTGAGTCGGAGTTAGCTGGTGTACTAACAGAGTTAGGCCCTCTTGTAGAGGCGACTGCCAAAGATGTGCATGAACTCTCTAAAAAATGCAGAGAAATCTTGGAAGGAGGTCAGTAAGAAAAACAAATTGAAGACAAATACAGAATGTAGATGGAACCGTTAGTGAATTGATATCTATAAATTCTAGTCATTAAAATTATCCGGGGGCCTGCCATGCTTACTTCCACTGATCTGATACGTGTCGTAATCGTAGACGACCACATGATGCTTGTTGATTCCTTAGTTTCACGGTTTCAGAGAGACTCCGGAATCGAAGTCGTGGGAACAGCGACGAATGCGGATGAAGGATTAGCTCTGATACTCGAGACTGAACCCGATGTTGTAATCCTGGACGTTGAATTGCCAGGTCGAGGATCCTTTGATATTGGCGAAGAAATTTCGACAAGATTAAAAAATACAAAAATGCTTTTCCTTACAGGCTATCTCTCTGATATTTTCATCGAACTGGCATTAAGGGTGCATGCGGTTGGCTATCTGTTAAAAGGAGAGCCGATTGAGTCTTTGATTCACGCGATCAAAAAAGTAGCCCGCGGGGAGTATTGTTTTTCACAGTCCGTGCAGGAACGGCTTGTCTTCGATCACAAAAAGAACCGCTACTTAATTCATTCAGAAAGCATGCTGGCTTCGCTGACTTCACGGCAGATTGAAGTGCTCAGGCATCTCGCGCGCGGAAAAAGTGTCAAGGAAGTCGCGCGTTCCATGCACCTTTCTGAAAAGTCAATCGACAGTCACAAATACCGCATCATGCATAAACTGGGGATTCATGATCGAGTCGAATTGGCACGTTATTCCATTCGTGAAGGGCTGACTCTGCCATAAGTCTGCGATTTTTTACACTCAGGAACAGATCGGCCCGCGCTGTTGAATCAAACGATTGATCGATTCGATTTGTGAAGGGGAAAGTTCGAAGTTTATGACTTCCGCATTCTCTTTGATCTGCTCAGGCCGTTTTGCTCCGCATAACGCACATGTAATTCCCGTCTGTTGAATCGTCCAGCGTATTACCACCTGGGCGATGGTATGATTCCATTCTTCTGCCAAAATCCGCAGTTCGTCCAGGAAGTCCTGGTTTTTATTCCATTCTTCGCCGTGAAACATCGGGTACTTCTGTCTGCCGTCTTCAGGGGCAAATTGATGATCGCGCGGAAGTTTTCCGGCCAGTAACCCTTTCATGAGCGGCCAATAGACCATTACCGAAACCTGATTCTCAATGCACCAGGGCAGGCGGTCTGCTTCGATATCACGCTGCAGCATATTGTAGCGCGGCTGATAAGCAGAGATCGGACAGACAGCCGCAAACTCCTGAAGCTGTTCCAGATTGAAATTGGAAACACCCACAGAGAGAATTTTCCCCGCATCCAATAATTCTTTAAATGCGCCCGCGGATTCACTGACGGGAATTTCAGGATCGGGTCCGTGCAGATAATAAAGCTCCACTCGGTCCGTGTTTAATCGTTGTAGACTTTCATCGCATTCCTGCTTGATTCTGGCCGGTGATGCATCACGCACCTGCTTCCTGTCGGCCCAGTGGATGCCTCCCTTGGTGGCGATGACAAGCTGATCTCGTTTATCACCTAAGGCTCTGGCGATCAGCCGCTCGCTTTCTCCTTCGTAACCGTAGCAATAGGCGGTGTCGAAAAAGTTGATCCCTGAATCGAAGGCCGCTTTTAATGTGGCCAGACTTGCCTGTTCGGTCACTTCAACACTGGTTACTCCGGAAATCGGCCAGCAGCCCATCGCGATGGGGGTGATCTGGATTTTCGTGTTTCCAATATTTCGCAAGGGAGACATGCAATCTGTTCCTTTTTGATACCGGCCAGGAAGAAACGTCATACCACTGATGGATGGTGATTCAGGACGGAATTATTTAAGATACCAACTCGATAAGTTACTT
>NZ_CALFPF010000447.1 GCF_937919775.1 uncultured Gimesia sp. | reverse complement strand
CAGAAGAGAAGTTTTGAAGAGTTTAAAGAATTTTGTTTCCGGGGCAACCACTTCATGAGACTTCAGGTTGGCTCTAACCTGAGTCGCAGAAGAATCAGATGTCACTTACTTTTTGGAAGAATATGAGGAATTTAATGCGGAAAATCATGAACTTTAAAATGGCTTTACTCTTAGGTCTGGCAGTAGCCGGTTTGTCGATGATCAGTGCATCGAACAAAGCAGAAGCACGACCTAACTTCAAAGATATCTGGGCACAAACTTACCCGGATTCCAAGATGCTGATTGCGAAAAAGTGTGGCGTATGCCATCCTGGAAAAACCAAAAAAGAGAAGAATGACTACGCAGAAGCCGTCTTCAAAGGTCTGGGAAAACGGAAGCAGACTGATAAAGACGTAATCATTAAAGCTTTGAAAGATGCCGAAGCAATGCCCAGTTCTGTAGAAGGCAAAACTTACGGAGATTTCATTAAAGCAGATCAGCAGCCACCGACTAAAGCTGCCGAGTAGTTCTGAGATTTCGACACTGATTTAAAGTGTTGAGTCATTCATTCGAGATTTAAAGCAGGACACTGGTCTCACCAGTGCCCTGCTTTTTTATGAAATCTTTCGCATGCTCGTTCAAATGAAAGTCGATTACCAGCGGTAAATGGTCTGAAGCTTCCTTGGAAAGTTTTGACCGGGCAATTTTTGCATTTCTGATGCCGATCTCTCCCCGAATAAATGCCTTGTCTAAAGTACCGACAGGCAGATAGGCGGGAAACGAACGATATTTTGAAGGAGGCGAGGTGACTTCCTGAAATGCATGCTGGGAAAACTTTCCTTTCGCCAGAGTGTTTCTCCAGTCGTTCGTATCGCCGACAATGATTGAGGGATGGCCATTGCCTTCCTGAAATAGACGATGCGTCAATAAATGCTCAATCTGCCAGTGTCTTTCTTTCTCGGCAAGCCCCAGATGAAAATTGACTAACTGGAAAGGCCCTTCCGGAGAATCGATGACCACCAGCTGCGCACCCCGTGCTTTGCGCCATTGACTGGTCAGCGAGATCTGATGCTGTGATAGAAACGGCCAACGCGAAAGGATCAGATTTCCATAACCGCCGGTCTTCAATTTGACATTCAACTGGTACAGGGATTCCTGCATATTGAAATATTCAGCAAAGATTTTAGGCTGATTATTGAACCGGGAACGTTTTACGTTTCGATCCACTTCATGCAGGCAGACGATATCCGGATTTTCTGACTCAATGACGCCAATGATGCGTTCCAGCCGATAACGCCGATCGCGCCCACCAATGCCTTTGTGTATGTTGTAACTCAATAGTCGCATAATTGTTCCGCTATTATTTTCCTGCAAACAAAGGCGGAGCGAGTTTGATCACGCCCAGATCATTCATGCCGGACGTAATCTTGAGCTTAGCGCGTCCGCGTGACCAATCATCTCTGGCAGCCAGATAGCCTGCTGTTTCATGCCACACCTGGAACTCCCAGTCCCCGACCGGCAAATTCCTGATCGAAAATGTGCCTGTTTCATCTGAAGTCGCAAAGTAAGGATGATTAAGCGCCACCAGCCAGCCTTCCTGCCAGGGATGGATGCTGCAGCTCATTCGTAAAGGGAGTTTCTCGCCGTATTCAAAACGATGCGTCATCTTTTCACCAGGAGGCAATAACTGATTGAGGCTGGAATTGCGATAGGCCTTCACCTGAAAACCATGCGCACAAAGATCCTCATTGACTGCCAGCAATTGCTGCTTATTCACCCAGAGCCCCGCGACGTGCGGTTGGAAAATACAGCCTTTGTTTTGAACGGTAATGGAGGAAGGCAAATCCTGATAGCTGGAATGGATCTGGGAATCATCCAGTTTTGATTCACGCAGATAGATAAAAATATTCCTGACACCCCCGTTTTTACCGATGACCAGCGACTGATCAACAACCTGATCGCTGAATTGACCACAAATTTCCTGGTCACGGCTGATGTCAAGTTTTACGGGCTCAGAGGCTTTGCCTGTATAAACAAACTGCCCGGTCAGTGTGCCCCATTCTGCAGCCTGGAGCGGATCTACCAGAAACAGAACCACACACAGCAGTAACAGGTTTTGCTTTAATCGAAATTCAGGTCGGTTCAAGATACGTTCTCCCGGCTGTCTTCAATGATACCACTTCTGCAATGGCAAACCATATCTGTAAAGGCTGCCTCAGACCCATTTTACCCACTCGCAGCGCCGGATGAAACTCCTCCCGAGGAAAGAAACGAGCCGGTTTTCCATGAACAACAAAAAACCCTCTGCAAATAAGACTCATTTGCAGAGGGTCAAATTAAATTTACTTAAAACATTCACCGGCTGAAAGCACCGACTCTTAAAGGAGTGGTCCTTCCCAGTTCGTAAATGCTTCATCCATCGATTCCAGCTCAGAATCAAAATCGTCAGTCAGATCCAGTTCATTTGCTGCATGGGCAAACACTAACTGTCGATCATCCGATCCTGTCACGCCGTCCTCGAAATCGGTCGCTGAATACAGGTCTTCAAAGATCGTTTCATCGAACTCAGAACCGTCTTCCGTGATCCCCTGATCCAATACAGATGGTTGAATCACATCGAAGGTAACCACCTGCCGAATGTCAGCCAGAGAATCATCTTCTTCCGAAGTCTTAATCGCAGCAGGTGCCACAAAACCAACGGTTGACTGTTCTACAAATACCTGAGCTGCCTCAGAACTTTGAACAAGCACTGGTTCTGCAACCGAATCCGAAGTGAAATTTGTTCCATAAATGGGGCTGCTCGTTCCACCGCTGCCGGTTCCACCTTGAGCATTTTCGTATGCTTCCAGCAACATTTGAATGTCGAGGACAGAAGGTGTTTTACGAATCCCTGGATCAAGCGTGTCATTCATCAGATCATCCAGATACGCTGAATCATCGATATGATAACCGGTTGCATCCAGAGCCACAGTAAAGTCTGATCCGACAAAAACCAGATTCCCACTACCGTCAGATTCGACGAGGCTTCCAAATCCGGAATAATAACGGGTAAACCCGAGTACGTGTCCGATTTCGTGCAGCAACACGGTATACAGGTCATAGCCGCCGCTTGAAGGAAGATCCGTCACATCAACGTGCCAGCCTAAACCGTTTGCATCATTGTCGATGACCACGCGACCGGCGACGGGAATACCATCAACACTGTATTCCGTTGTTTGACCGGAACCGAGCTGAGCGGTACCAAAATCGCGAACGATGACTTGTATTTCCAGCGGCTCTTCCAGGCCGAGGGCCGTTTCCCAGGTATTCACGGCAGCCTGGATTACCTGATCAATACTGTCATCACCACTCACAGTAGTCAGCGACGTTCCAATCCATGTCTGGCCAAAGTTAGCCGGGTAATTGATCGCAGAGTTTCCACCCTTTTTCTTACCATAATTGGCAGCCAGCAAGGTCAGGTCTTTGAAGTCGACCCGACCATTCTTGTTAAAGTCCATCACGGCGGTGAACGCTGAAGAGGAATTAAAGACTTCCTGATTATAACTCGCAGCCAATTGCGCCAGATCTCGGAAATTGATCGCACCATCATCATTGATATCGTAGATGACCGGATAAAGATCGGTTTGAGGCAGTGCTCCCACATTGGCAACCACTTCACCCACGCCGGAAATAACAATGTCTGTGTTCAGGACATCCAGGCCAAGCTCAAGCGGAGTGAAATTTAAATTCGACGGATCGACTTTAACCTGATCTCCATCCAGCGATTCAAATTTGATCCGGGCTAACAGAGCATACCCGGTTCCACCCACATTGGATTGATTCGTACTGGCACCCAGATTACGAACCATACCTGCTGCATCATCAAAGACGACCGTGCGGTTGAAAGCGAAGTTAGAACCAAACTCAACGGCTGTCGCAGTAAAGTAATCAGTATTATATGCGATATTCGTTAAGACGTCCGTAATACCAAATCCAGTGGCTGTATCGACCCAGACTTCGACCCAGAACGACTGCCATTCGTCAATCCATTCTTCGTTGGCAGGTAAAGCATAGGTATGCCCGTCACTGGAAACAGCAGTTCGATCGGTGACCACGGAAATCTGGATATTCGTCTGATCTTCAATGATCGCCACATCGCCTTTCGATCCAAGCAATGGTGGTGGCGGCGGAGACACCAGTTCAACCGCTCCGATATCAACGATCATGGCCCCGAGAATATCGACTCTTGGATTACCAATCTGATCAACGGCACCAATTGATACTGCACCAGTATTGCCGGCATCAATGGCTGCACTTCCATACAACAATGTATGCGTTCTGGTCGGGCCACCATTGTCGAGCAGAATACCCAACTTTGGATCTATCGGAGTTGCAAAAGAACCGATAATATTTCCATTCACACCATCCGCCAAACCGGTTGCCGCTCCGATATTACCAATCAGGTTATAAGAGCCATTAAAGGCCCCGCCCACATCGTCATTTCCTAAGGTGCCGGTATTTCCTGCCACGATGGTATTCACCAAAGTGACAACCGCACTGGAATTTGAGGCAGAATTATTGGAAATCCCACCGCCTGACTGATCGGCAGTATTTAACGTCAGCGTGTTGTTCAGCACACTCAACACGCCGTCGTTAAAGATGGCTCCACCACGAGATCCGGAATGGTTCGCCGAGTAAGTCGAGTTCGAAGAGAAAACGGTACCTTCATTATAAATGGCACCCCCGCGGCTGCCGGAATCATTGTTATTGAACAATGACTGCGAAACATTGAAGGTCGCACCGGAGGCAACATACACTGCCCCAGCTCGTGCATCAGATGCATTATCTGCAAAGATCGTACGGGCAACGGTTGCCACGCCTTGATACTGATAAAGTGCTCCCCCCTGGAAACCGGCGTGGTTATTCAGGAACTGAGCATCGGAAATGTCGAGCTGACCAGCATTGAGAATCGCTCCCCCCAGAAAGTCGGCATTATTATTTTCAAAAATCACCTGGTTCACGGTAAGTGAACCATCCTGATCCTCAGAAAGGATGGCTCCACCATCATCGGCGTCACCATTTCTCAACTTCAAATTGTTCAGAGAGACATCGGCATTATTGGCGGTATTCACGATATGGAAGATGCGATCCAGACCGCCGGCATCGATAATCGTTGAACCAGCCCCCTGACCAAAAATAGTGACATCATCACGAATATCAAAGTCGCCGGAGACGTTGTTATTTTCTCCTGCACCCGGCATTGTGATCCGATAGATATTTTCAACCCCGGCCAGAAGATTCGGCAGGATAATAT
>NZ_CALFPF010000446.1 GCF_937919775.1 uncultured Gimesia sp. | reverse complement strand
AAAGTCTATTGGAAACTCTCACTACAAATGGATCAAGTTAAGGGGAGCATGCCAGCCCGCATGAACGGTTTCAGGAGTTCCAACACCAGAGAAAAGTGATCGGCCTGGAATGGGATTTCTGGTCGGGTTATAGCGTGGTCGCGAAAACGCAGTCCGCGGAAAATCTGGTGCGGAAAATCGCGGGATTTATTGAGTCACATCGATTTTGAAAAAGCCTCCGGGTAGCACCGAATGCAATTCGGTGTTGTCGTAGACAACGGGAAACTGTCAGTGAATGTCCTCAATATAATACCACCGAACGGGACAAGGAATTGTAGGGGCAGGTCTATGTGCCTGCCCGCCTGGCGAGATTCAACTTTGAGGTTCTCTTGCAATGGTCCCCGTTAGAACCACCGGGTAATCAAAACGCAAATAACGTCGATACTGCGGGGAGCCACACAGGGCTCCCCCTACAGTCTGAATCTTACGCGGAATGATGAGATGTGTCGTGCCGGGTCTGTTTCAAATCAGGCAGAGTGCGATTTGAAAACGCTGGTGATGAATTTGGGGTATTACTGACGGCGCATCCATGACGTGAGGTAGGGGCGGACCCATGTGTCCGCCCGCGGGACCGGCGGGGTTTGTAGATTGACGTTTGATGGTTCTATCCGGTTCCCTCCGTTGCGTGAAACAGGATCGAAAATCATCAGGCGGGCGGACACATGGGTCCGCACCCTACGAATTGCACGCATTGGTTTGGGGCAGATTGGTCTTTTTCATTGAATACTGCACTCACTGGTGGCAAGCCACCCCGGGTGTTTCTTCTTTCACGCGAGGATGTTATCAACCACCGTTCCATGCACGTCGGTCAGGCGGTAGTCGCGGCCCTGGTGTTTGTAGATCAGGCGTTCGTGGTTGAGGCCCATGCAATGCAGCAGCGTGGCGTTGAGATCGTGAACGTGGACCGGGTTTTCGGCGACGTTGTAACAGAAGTCGTCGGTCGCACCATACGAGATGCCCGGTTTGATGCCGCCGCCGGCCAGCCACATGCTGAAACAGCGGCCGTGATGGTCGCGGCCGTAATCGGTGCTGGTGAGCGTGCCCTGGCTGTAGATCGTGCGGCCGAATTCGCCGCCCCAGACGATCAGCGTGTCGTCTAATAAACCGCGCTGTTTGAGATCGGTCAGCAGCGCCGCGGTCGGCTGGTCGATGTCGCCGCACTGCAGGCGCAGGTCGCTGGGGAGATTGTAATGCTGGTCCCAGCCGCGATGGTAAAGTTGAATGAACCGCACGCCCCGCTCTGCCATTTTGCGCGCCAGCAGACAGTTGGCAGCGTAGGTGCCCGGCTTGCGGGAGGCTTCGCCGTACATTTTGAACGTCTGATCGGATTCGCTGGCGAGATCGGTCAGATCGGGAACCGAGGTCTGCATGCGGTACGCCATTTCGTATTGGGCGATGCGGGTCCGGATTTCGGGGTCGCGGTAGTCATCGAACTGGCGCTGGTTGAGTTGCGACAATCCATCCAGCATGCGTCGGCGGCTGGCGGCGTCGATGCCGGGCGGGTTGGAAAGATAGAGTACCGGGTCGCCATTCTTACGGAAATTCACGCCCTGATGATTGGACGGCAGAAAGCCGGTGCCCCATAAGCGGGCATACAGGGGATCGGCGGGACGCGACGCGCTGCCATCGGAAATCAGCACCACGAAAGAGGGCAGGTTCTGGTTTTCACTGCCTAAGCCGTAGCTTGACCAGGCACCGAAACTGGGACGCCCCGGCTGCTGGTGGCCGGTCTGCATCAGTGTGACGGCGGGGTCGTGGTTGATGGCTTCGGTGTGCATCGATTTGATCACGCAGACATCGTCGATGACTTTGGAAAAATGTGGCAGGGCATCGCTGACCCAGGTGCCGCTCTCGCCGTGCTGCTGGAACCGGAACTGATTCGGGGCGGCGATGGGCAGCGATTTTTGGTTGGCGGTCATACCGGTCAGCCGTTGATCGCCGCGAATCGAATCGGGGAGCGGCGTGCTGTTTAACTCTTTGAGACGCGGTTTATAGTCGAACAGTTCCATCTGCGACGGGCCGCCGTGCATGAAGAGATAGATTACGCGTTTGGCTTTGCCGGGGAAATGCGAGGCTTGAGTCGAACCCGCGTTCGGCTTCGATTCACTGGCGAATAACTGGGGATTCAGCAGCGAGCCCAACGCAGCGGCGCCGATGCCCGTTGCATTGCGGCGGAAGAACTGCCGTCGCGTGAATTCCTGTTGAAGTGCGGTTATCTCAAACTGCATGACGTTTTCCCGTGGCGTCTATCACCGGTTATTGTTTGGAAACAGTTTCGTCCATATTGAAAATGGTGCTGGTCAAAATCGTCCAGGCAGCCAGTTCTGCCGGCGCTAAAGTTTTGTCGACGGGGGCTTCGCCGACCTGGATCAGTTTTTCTGCCGCCGCGGTGTTGTTTTGAAAGACGTTTAATTGCTGATGCAGTATCTTTGCCAGAACTTTCTGTTCGAATTCACTGGGCATGCGGCTGGTGGCAGAACGGAAGACAAATCCGATGCGTTCGGCCTCGGCAGGATCTTTCTTCAACGCCTGTTCCGCCAGAACGCGGGCCGCTTCGATGTAAGTTGGATCGTTCATCAACACGAGTGCCTGCAGCGGCGTATTGGTGCGGGGACGACGGACCGTGCAGGTTTCGCGGGTCGGCGCGTCGAAGGCCATCAGACCGGGGGGCGGGCTCTGACGTTTCCAGAACGTATAAAGACTGCGGCGGTAAAGGTCATCTCCTGTGTCCTGCACGTACGAGACTTCACTGTCGTAGGAGACCGATTCCCAGAGCCCCGCGGGTTGATACGGTTTGACGCTCGGTCCCCCCTGCTTTGCTGCGAGGAGACCGCAGGTCTGGAGCGCATTGTCGCGGACCGTTTCGGCGTCCAGGCGGAACCGCGGGCCGCGGGCAAAAAGACGGTTTTCCGGATCGCGTTCGTATAATTCGTCGGTGACACGCGACGACTGCTGATAGGTGGCTGAAAGCACGATCTGTTTGATGAGGTGTTTCACATTCCAGCCGCTCTGCTGGAATTCCATCGCCAGCCAGTCGAGCAGTTCAGGGTGACTGGGCCATTCTCCCTGTGAGCCGAAGTCGCCTACCGTTTTTACCAGACCAACGCCGAACAACTGCTGCCAGAGTCGATTCACATACACGCGAGCCGTCAAAGGATGCTGCGGGCTGGTGAGCCAGCGGGCGAGGCCGAGCCGATTGAGGGGCAACGATTGTTCGAAGCCGGGTAAAGCAGCGGGCACGTTGGCGGTGACTTTTTCGCCGTGTTGATCGTAAACGCCACGTAACAGGACGAAGGTGTCGCGCGGCGTTTCGTTTTCCTGCATGATCATCGAAGTCGGTTTGCTTTTATACAGCGATGTGAGTTTATTTTGCATCGATTTCAGCTCCTGCTCGGCGGTGCGGAATGATGCGGGGGCTGCGGTCTTGAGAAAATACGCGCGGAGTTCCTGCTGCTGTTGTGTGGTTCGTTTTTCCGCAGGCACGGAAAGCGAGCCGTTCAGGAACTGGAAGTCAGCAAGCTGTTTTGCTTCCTCTGCTGTGAATGTGCGCTGGTAGATTCGCAGGTCGTCAATCGATCCTTTATAAAAGGCACTGGTACTGCGACGGCCGAGGCGAAATGGTTCGTCGACCGTGATACTGTCGGTCAGTCTGTCAAAGGGTGCCGATGTGGCCTGCGGTTCGCCATTCAGATAAATGCGGATACCGTCGGCCTTTGAAGAACCATCGTAGCTAACGAGCAGGTGTTGCCAGTGGCCGGTTCTGATGCTCGAGTCGGTGACGATCTGAATCGCGTTGGAATTCCATTTGTGAATCAGATGGACGGAGAGTTTGCCTTTGCGGATCATGATGTCGAAGCCGCGTAGATGATCTCGATCGTCATTTTTGGAAAGCAGACAGATCGGCCCGCTGGACGCAGGGTTGATCCAGGCGGCGATGGTCAAGGGCGTATCGCGGTCGAGCGCGAGCGGCGTACTGCTTTCGAGGACTGCGGTGCCGTCAAACTTCACCCCCTGACCCACAAAGCCAGGGGTCGATTCGACTGGGCCGATCGGTTTGAGGGCCGTGTTTTTGGTAAAGTCGTCCAGCGGATCATGCAGCAGCAGCCGGTCAGATGACGGGCTTACTAGGTCTTGCAGCACCCTTTGTTCCCATGTTGTCTGCTGTTTTTCGAGTTCCTGTTCGCGCTGTTTGTGTTGCTGTTCGAGTGTCGCCAGTTGTTCTTTGATCTGTTTTTCCTGTGTGAGATACTCTGTGGTGGGAACACTGAGAATCGGTTTGGCGTTGCCCGCGGTACCTGTATTGCCGGTTTCGGGGCTGTTATTGAAGAAGGCGAAGAGCTGGTAGAATTCTTTCTGAGAAATGGGATCGTATTTGTGATCGTGACAGCGGGCACAGCCGACGGTCAGCCCCATCCAGACGGTGGACGTGGCATCGAGGCGATCGACGACGTATTCGACGCGGTATTCTTCATCAATGACGCCGGTCTCGCGGGTGGTCATGTGATTACGGTGGAAGCCGGTGGCGATGAGCTGGTTTTGTGTCGGTTCGGGCAGCAGGTCGCCCGCCAGTTGTTCGACGGTAAACTGGTCGAA
>NZ_CALFPF010000445.1 GCF_937919775.1 uncultured Gimesia sp. | reverse complement strand
ACGTTTGGAGGTCATTATACAAATCACGTCAATACCGCGGGCAGCCACATAGGGCGGCCCCTACGAATGCTGTTGATGGGGATGATTCACAATCACTTTTGGTAAGCCAACAGTGCCACATACGATCGTGATCTATTTTATGTTTTTACTACCACGAAAAATACGAAAGCACACGAAAAGCATAACTGGGCAACGGGAAATGGCGGAGGACGCGGGTGAGCTTATCGCGACGGAACGAACACAACATCGTAGGGGTCGGTCCATGTGCCGACCCGCCTGGCGAGATTCGATTCGGGATTATGATTGCAAAGGAGACAGTGATCACGTTTGGAGGTCATTATACAAATCACGTCAATACCGCGGGCAGCCACATAGGGCAGCCCCTACGATTGCTATTGATGGGGATGATTCACAATCACTGTTGGCGAGCCAACAGTGCCACCCAACCGAGCTACATTCGGGACCACCCCTTATACTTTTCGTGTGCTTTCGTGTTTTTTGTGGTCGTAAAAAAATGGAACCGGCAAACGAATGGGGGTTTGTTTTTTTGGCGGTCGAAAAACGGCGGCTAGCGCCGTTCCGCTCAAGGTTGGGGAGCTCTCTCAACACTGTTGGCGAGCCAACAGTGCCACCCGCCGTTTGTCATCTGCAGGTTTGTGAATTACCGGCGGCTGGCGCCGTGCCGCTCATAACAGGGGAGACAACTTGATTCGAGTGCGCGTAAAAACAGGGAGAACGAAATCCGTTCTCCCTGTTTCTTCAGACAGATCTAACCGAAGCTTCTGTTCTCTATCAGTCTCCGAAAGCGCCGTCGAAGGCGATGTCGGAGGGGGCGAAGTCGACGTTCTTGACGAACTGGCAGGCTTCGCGGGCGCCGTGATCTCGGTTCATGCCCATGTCTTCCCATTCGATGGAGAGGGGGCCGTTGTACTGGATCTCGTTCAACGCGCGGATGATTTCTTCGAACCGCACGCCGCCTCGTCCCACGCTGCGGAAGTCCCAGCCGCGACGCTGATCGCCGAACGGCAGGTGGCTTGTCAGAATTCCGGTGCGACCGTTCAAGGTGACCGAAGCATCTTTCATGTGCGCGTGGTAAATGCGATCGGGGAAGTAACGGATGAATTCGACGGGATCAACGCCCTGCCAGATCAGGTGGCTGGGGTCGAAGTTGAAGCCGAACTCTTCGCGGTGGTCGAGCGCTTTCAGCGTGGCTTCCGCGGAATAAATGTCGAAGGCGATTTCCGTCGGATGCACTTCCAATGCGAACTTCACGCCGCACTCCTGGAAAACGTCGAGAATCGGATTCCAGCGGTCGGCCAGCAGTTGATAACCGGCGTCGATCATTGTGCGCGGCGTGGGGGGGAAATCGTAAAGCAGATGCCAGATGCTCGAACCGGTGAAACCGTTGACGACGCTCACGCCGAGTTTCTGTGCGGCGCGGGCCGTGTTTTTCATTTCTTCAATCGCCCGCTCGTTGACACCGGCCGGATCGCCGTCGCCCCAGACGTATTCGGGCAGGATGGCTTTGTGGCGTTCGTCGATGTTGTCGAGTACGGCCTGACCGACGAGGTGATTGGAAATCGAGAAGAGTTGCAGGTCGTATTTTTCGAGCAGTTCCCGCTTGCGGTTGCAGTAGGTGTCGTCGGAGAGGGCTTTGGCGACTTCGAAATGGTCTCCCCAGCAGGCAAGTTCCAGGCCGTCATAGCCGAATTCCTGTGCTTTTTTGCACATTTCTTCCAGTGAGAGATCGGCCCATTGTCCGGTGAATAATGTTACAGGGCGTGCCATAACGAAGATCCTTTCATATTGTCACATCTGGGAATGAATTAATCGTCTCTAACACTAGACCAGAGCACCCGGAATGTCAAACGAACCCGCACTTGTCCGAGGCAGCCTGCAAAAAAAGGGGATGCCAGACTCCTATCAGGTAAGGAAATTGATTATTATCAGAGCCACGTCCGATCAGAATAAAATAATCTTGCTTAGAAAATAGCCCGTACGCGGCTGAAACCACGCCTCAAACAGGAAAGTTCCATTATGTCAGAAAACAGCTCCCCTCTGGTGGGCGTGATTATGGGAAGTCAATCCGACTGGGATACGATGCACGAGGCGGCGACGATTCTGAAAGAGTTCGGCGTGGAACACGAGTGCCGCGTCGTTTCGGCTCATCGTACGCCTGACTGGATGAACGAATACGCCAAGACCGCGGAAGAACGGGGGCTGGAAGTCATCATCGCGGGTGCCGGCGGCGCCGCCCATCTGCCGGGCATGGTGGCCGCTCAGACAGTGCTGCCCGTACTGGGTGTGCCGGTTCAGAGCAAGGCGCTGCAGGGGCTCGACTCGCTGCTTTCCATCGTGCAGATGCCGGGGGGCGTGCCTGTGGGAACTTTAGCGATTGGGAAAGCCGGGGCAAAAAACGCGGCGCTGCTGGCGATTCGCATTCTCGGCAATTCGCGTCCCGAACTGCGGAAAAAAATGCACGACTACTGTCAGAATCAAACCAACATTGTACTGGAAAATTCCGAACTATGAGTGATTTGATAGCCCCCGGCGCAACGCTGGGCATGCTGGGCAGCGGTCAACTGGGCCGAATGTTTGCCATCGAAGCCCGCCGCCTGGGATATCACGTGCACGTGTTTTCTCCCGAACGACAGACGCCCACCGGACAGGTCGCCGACGTCGAAGTCTGCGGCGAATATGACGACCTTGACGCCGTCGCGCAGTTCGCGAAAAACGTGGATGTGATTTCCTTCGAGTTTGAGAACGTACTTTCGGAAACAACAGAGACGGCATCGAAGTATGCGCCCGTGCGACCCGGCGCGAATGTGTTACACATCGCGCAGAACCGGATTCGTGAGAAATCGGAACTGAAACAGGCGGGGATTCCAGTGACGCCGTTTGCCGTGGTGCGTTCTGTGGAGGAACTGAAAGCCGCGCTGACGGAACTGGGTTGCCCGGCGGTTTTGAAGTCGGCAAGCTCCGGTTATGACGGCAAGGGGCAGGTGAAGATTGATGCGGTCGAAGAAGCGGAAACCGCGTGGAAGGATGTCGGGGCAGACGAAACGGTGCTCGAAGCGTTTATCGATTACACGTGTGAACTGTCGGTCGTCGGCGTGCGCGGGCTGGACGGGGAGTTCGCCTGGTACGGGCCGATGAAGAATGACCATGCGAATCATATCCTCGATATTTCGGTTTTTCCGTCCGGCCTGGGAGACACGATCAATCAAGAGGCGGTGGAAATCACGCGGGCCGTGTTTGAACATCTGGATGTGGTGGGCGTGATGTGCGTCGAATTTTTTCTGACCGGCGATCAGCGGCTGATGATCAACGAGATCGCACCGCGGCCTCATAATTCCGGTCACCTGACGATTGACGGACATGTGACGTGTCAATTCGAACAACAGGTGCGGGCGATCTGCGGACTGCCTCTGGGTTCGACTCTGTCACTGGGTCCGACTGCGATGGCGAATCTGCTCGGCGATCACTGGGAAGCGGGTCCGCCCGACTGGCGTGCGTTGCGACAGTTTCCCGATGTGAAAGTGCATCTGTACGGCAAACAGGAATCTCGCATCGGTCGCAAGATGGGACACCTGACGGTGCTGGCGGAAACGTCAGAGGCAGCAGTCGAACGGATTCGGCAGGCACGGGCCGCGATCTTTCACGGCTGATATATTCGGACGCGATTATTTACCGCGGACGTTGCCCCAGAGTTCGATGTGCATGCGTCGTGTGACCTGACAGCCGAGTTGTGCGGCGGTCTCTTCGATCCAGGGCATCCGCTCGGCGAGCATCTCCGCGGTGGTGCCTTGCGGCATCAGATAGACATTTTCGCGGTTGATTTCGGGATAGCGAAGCAGATAATCCTCAATTTCTTTGATGTCTTCGCGGTGATCGACGACGAATTTAATCTGATAAGGGTACTTGTGAATCAGCTCATGAATCACCGTCGGCTGATCCCGTCGCGCGTCGTGGCGATGCGCCCAGGCGGGATCTTTGACGGGGGTCGAATTCGAGAGTTTGGGGCTGATCGACATCAGGTCGGCGTGGACGTCCGCCAGAATCGTGCCCGCGGTTTCGATGGTAATCACCTTGCCGGCCGCATGCAGACGCTGTGTTAATGATTCGACTTCGTGCGACAGCATCGGTTCGCCGCCGGTGACGACGACGTGTTCACAATCGTATTGTTCGATGTGTTCCAAAATCGCGTCAACCGACATCTTATCCCCCTCCGGGTTCCAGGAGGTGTAAGGCGTATCGCAGAACCAGCAGCGCAGATTGCAGCCACTGGTGCGAATGAAAATCGAGGGGACCCCGATCCATTTGCCTTCGCCTTGCGGCGAGTGAAAGATTTCTGAGATCAGCACGAAAACGGTTCCTGAAATAAAAGAGAACGGACAATGATCTCTATCTTAATAGAAAGCGTGAGGTCTTGCATTGAAATGCACGGTCAAAGCGTGGTAACTTTGACGAAAAATCAGTTCAACACCGATAACTATTTGACTCTCCAGAATTTAGGACAGCACCATGCGCCACGATTCCCGCCAGCCCGATCAACTTCGTCCCATCAAAGTCGAACGCGGATACACCAAAGCGACTCCCGGCAGCATCCTGATTTCCGCCGGTAACACGGTAATTCTCTGCACGGCCAGTCTGGATAACAGCGTTCCCCCCTGGAAAAAGAATGACGAAAATCCGAGCGGCTGGGTGACGGCAGAATACAACATGCTGCCCGGCAGTACATCCCCTCGCAAACAGCGTCGGCCCGACGGACGTTCGAGTGAAATCCAACGACTCATCGGCCGGAGTCTGCGAGCAGTTGTCGATTTCGGTGCCCTCGGACCGCGCACGATTACCGTGGACTGCGATGTCCTGCAGGCCGACGGTGGCACGCGGACGCTGAGTATCACCGGCGGTTTTCTGGCGCTGCTGGACACGGTACTGGCGATTCCGGAAACGTGTAAACTGGCCGAAGGGGAAATCTTCGATCCCAAAAAAGTGTTTTCGAACAGCGTGGCTGCGGTGAGTGTGGGCGTGGTGAATGGAGAGCCGGTACTCGATCTGGATTACATCGAAGACAGCACCGCCGGCGTGGACATGAATGTCGTGATGACGGGCGGCGGCGACTTCGTCGAAGTTCAGGGAACCGCGGAAGGCCAGACTTTTAATCGAGGCATGCTGGACGCGCAACTGGAACTGGCAACATTGGGAATCGAACAGTTGACGGCGATTCAACGCGAGTGCTTCGGAGCCGACTGGCCTTTGTGAATTTTTACAGCGAACGTTTTTACTACCACGAAAAACACGAAGATTTATTTCTCGAAACGGTTCATTTCAGAGGAAGAAACACGGTGTTCAGCAGGATGATACATTATTTCTTCCGCATTTATGGAATGTTACTGGCGACCTCAGTGGGGGGACTTACCGGTGCCTACGCGTTTGCCAAAACTTCCAGAATATTCTATCAGACTCAGGGAGGCATGGCCGACCGAACGGACACTATCACCTGGTGGCAGCATTGTGGCTGGATTCTGGTAGGAGGCATTTTTCTGATTATGCGAATTTATCAAATTCGTAATCCTCGTGTCAGTTTGACGAATGTGGCCGCTGAGCAGTTGGTTAACTTAAAGAAAAAGGGGGATGAGCAAGAAGACCAGACTCCCCCAGAAAAATCTGCAGAACCCGCCGCTCAACCGCTTAATCCTTGGGTCGAAGTTGTGATTATCATCTGGCTCGGTGGTTTTATGGGAGCTCTGATGGGAGTTTCATTGTTACTGATCTGGTACTCCCTGACCTGGAGTCCGTTTTATCCGGCCAGTGATTCAGACAGCATCTCCATTAATCTCAACGTGTCTCTGTATCTGGTAGGGATCTCATCTGTATTGGGTGCAGCGGGCTCCGTTGTGTCTCATGTGAAGTATGAAATGAATATGAAAAACAGGACGAAGGATAAATAAAGAATCACTTTTACTACCACGAAAAGCACGAAAACACACGAAAATCAATCACCAAGTGAGCGGGTCGGCGCTAGC
>NZ_CALFPF010000444.1 GCF_937919775.1 uncultured Gimesia sp. | reverse complement strand
TCCAAGGGTGACTCTTTATGAGCACATCGTAATGCCAAACCATTTTCATGGTATCGTGCAAATTGATCATTCGAGTGAAAGTCGTACTCGAGAATCTTCACCTGCCATCAACACAGCTCAGGATGAGCAGTTACAGGTTCCTCCTACTTCCCTGGCTTCTATCGTTGGCTGGTTTAAGTCAATGACGATGAATGAATATATTCGACAGGTTAAATCGCAAGGTTGGCGCCCTTTTCATCAGAGATTATGGCAACGGAATTATTATGAACACATTATACGGGATGATGAAGCGTGGCACGAAATTTCCGAATACATACGGACTAATTCGCAACGTTGGATTGATGACAAGTATTATCGTCACGATAGGTAGAATAAAAAAGTAGGGGCAGGTCTGTGTGCCTGCCCGCCTGGCGGGGACCAAACCGGTAATCTACTCTGAATGGAATCGGTTGGGGCGTTCGCCTGTCGTTTCGCAAAGCACGTCGATCCGGCGGGCGACCACATAGGGTCGCCCCTACTTGGAATGTGTTTCACAATACGAGAGCGGTTTTGCGCTGTACTCTCTGGTGGTGCTTATGCATCACTTCCTGATCTTCACCTACCCTGCTCTGTGCTGATGGGTATGATTCTTTCTTGATTGCTTATTTGGAGCGATCCAGCTCTTTCTGGTAAACGGCGTCGAATTCTTCGTCGGACATCTTGTTTAACTCCTTCAGAGTGTAATTCGACAGGTCTTTTTCAGAGGGGGCCTGTGTGTCGAGGCCGAGGAGTTTGTCGATGCGTTCGCGGGCGCGGATGCGGTCGCGTTCGACGGCTTTTGGGTTTTCGATGACGCTGCGGTAGAAGAAAAACGAATCGACGCGGTGGTGTTCCAGATAGTTCTCGACCTCCTCCCGCATTTCGCGGCGGGCACGGGTGATGTAACGCTCGACTGAACGATGGCTGATCTCGAATTTTTTGGTTATGGCCGGTTTGATATCGGAATTGTGGTAGCCGCGGCCGAGCATTTTCTGGATGAGTTGTACGATCAGAGCCTGTGTTTCACGAGTTGTACGGACGCGTTTTTTTTGAGGGGTATCAGTCATGAATCGAATTCCTTTCTGTGGTTTATGGATGCGACAGATCCTTTTGACGGACGCTGATCTTCCGGAAGGGCACGCAGCGGTCAAGAGGCTTTGGAAAAAAAGGAGTGGCGAGAGGGGGGCAAATATGTACCGACATGTGGCAGGGGGGCGGCCGGGTTATGGCCTTGTGTGGTGCGCTGTGTCGATACGCATAAGGAATTGGCTGACTGCTTCCGGTTCTTCAGGTGAAAATCGGGAAAAAAGACCTGTTTTGATGGTGAAAATCAGGAACGACTGGCGGATGTTTCCCTGCTCAAAGACGTGAGCACGCGCGCGACACACAACCAGGTTTTTCGCGAACGGCGCGCAGGGGTCAAGTGCAAAATGGTTCGTAGTCAACGGGAGAACGAGATGAACAGTGCGGATGCGGTCAGGCGTTGCTCAGTCCTGTTTCAGGCGAATGGTCACGCTGGCGGCGTGGGCAGTGAGGCCTTCTTTTTCGGCGAGCAGACAGATGCCGGGCGCGTCTTTTTTCAACCCCTCTTGATTGTAGAAGATCACCGAGGAGCGTTTGAGGAAGTCAATTGCACACAGGCCGTTCGCGAAGCGGGCGGTGCCTCCGGTGGGGAGCACGTGCGAGGGGCCGGCGTAGTAGTCGCCGGTCGCGACGGGAGTAAAATGTCCCATGAAGATGGCGCCGGCGTTCTGGATTTTATCCAGTTGCTGTTCGGGGTTGGCGGTCGAGATGTGCAGATGCTCGGGTGCCAGGAGATCGGTATAGCGGGCGGCTTCGTTTTCGTCACGCGCGAGGATCAGAGCGCCGTAGTCGAGCAGACTTTGACGGGCGAGATCGCCGCGCGGGAGTTCGTTGAGCTGATTGATCAGCGCGGTGCGGACGGCTTCGATCAGCGGCGCGTGCCAGGTGATGAGGACGCCGGAACCGGGGCTGTGTTCGGCCTGCGAGATCAGATCGCTGGCGATGAATGCAGGATTCGCGGTTTCGTCGGCGAGCACGATGACTTCACTGGGGCCGGCGATGCTGTCGATGTCGACTTCGCCGAAGACGTGGCGTTTGGCGAGAGCGACGAACAGATTACCAGGGCCGACGATTTTGTCGACGCGTTCAATGCCTTCGACGCCATAAGCGAGCGCGGCGACGGCCTGTGCGCCACCGACGCGGTAGATTTCGGTGATGCCCAACTCATAACAGGCGGCGAGGATGTCGGTGTTGTAACCGCCGAAATCGGTGGGGGGCACAACGACGACAATTTCTTTGACGCCTGCGGTTTGCGCGGGGATCGCGGTCATCAACAGCGTGGACGGATACGCGGCGGCACCGCCGGGAATGCAGACGCCGACCCGTTTCAACGGGAGATAGCGTTGACGCAATTCAACGCGGGACTCCCCTGCCTCGCGGAGGACTTTAACGTCGTCCGGCAAAAGAGCCGACTGGAACTCGATGATGTTTTCACGGATACGACGCAGCGTGGCGAGGTACTCGGGGTCGGCTTCTGCGTGAGCCGCTTTGAGTTCTTCTGCCGAGACGCGCATCGTTTCGGGGGTGAGCTGTTTGCGGTCGAGTTTCGCTGTGTAGTCGAGGAGTGCCTCGCGACCTTTGTTACGGACATCGTTGCAGATCCGTTCGACGACTTCCTGTGGAGACAGGGGTTCGCCGAAGAGTTCGATCGTGCGTTGACGGCCGGCTTCCGAGACGACATTGCCGCGCGGGCTGAGCTTTTCGCGGAGTTCGCTGAAGAGCGCGGTGGCGTCGTCGCGGGTGCAGTCGATGGTCGTGATGTTGAGGTCGCTGTGTGTCATGGTCCGGAAATCTGTCTGTTACGCGATGCCGGGAACGGGATAGTTTTCGGTGAATTCCCCGACTTCGCCTTTAACGGTTTCGATAGTGGAATTATCTTCGGGAGCAGCCAGAACGCGGAGAATCCAGGCACCGACCTTTTTCATCTCGTCCTCTTTCATGCCGCGGGTTGTCAGAGCGGCGGTGCCGATGCGGATACCGCTGGGGTCAAGAGGCATGCGTTTGTCGTAGGGAATCATGTTTTTGTTGACGGTGATGCCGGCTTTGTCGAGTGCTTCTTCGGCGATTTTACCTGTGAGGTCGATTGCGGTGACGTCGCAGAGCATCAAGTGGTTGTCAGTTCCGCCAGAGGCGAGTTTGATGCCGCCTGCCATCAGGGTTTCAGCGAGGGTCTTCGCATTAGCGACGATCTGCCGTGCGTAGGCTTTGAAGGAGTCCTGGCTGGCTTCTTTGAAGCAGACGGCTTTGCCGGCGATGACGTGTTCCAGCGGGCCGCCTTGAATGCCGGGGAAAACTTCCCGATTCAGATCTTTGGCGTATTTCTTTTTCATCAGGACGAAACCGGAACGGGGACCACGCAGCGTTTTGTGTGTGGTCGAGGTCACGAAGTCGGCGACTTCGACAGGGTTGTTATGCACTCCCCCGGCGACGAGGCCGGCGTAGTGCGCCATATCGACCATCAGGACCGCGCCGACTTCCGCTGCGATTTCCGCGAACTTGGGGTGATCGATTTCGCGGGGATAGGCGGAGGCACCGGCGATGATCATTTTTGGCTTATGTTCACGGGCCAGTTTCGCGACCTGATCGTAGTCGATCTGGTGATTGTCTTCGCGCACGCCGTACGGGACGGGATTATAGAGTGTGCCGGAAAAGTTCAGTTTCATGCCGTGCGTGAGGTGACCGCCGTGGGCGAGGTCCATCGCCAGGAAGGTGTCGCCGGGTTTCAAAACGGTGAAGTAGACGGACATGTTGGCCTGCGAGCCGGAGTGTGGCTGGACGTTGGCGTATTCGGCTCCGAAGAGACTGCAGGCCCGCTGACGGGCGAGGTCTTCGACGACGTCGACGAATTCGCAGCCGCCATAATAACGGCGTCCGGGAAGTCCTTCGGCGTATTTGTTCGTGAGGATCGAGCCAGCCGCTTCCATAATGGCGGCGCTGGTGTAATTTTCAGAAGCGATCAGTTCCAGGCCATGTTTCTGCCTTTGTGCTTCAGACTGAATACAGTTCCAGATTTCAGGATCACACGACTCGAGCACGGACATTCCTATCAACTCCCATGGATATTTAGTCAAAAAACCGGGGTACAAACGATACCACGAAAAGGAAATTACTTATTTTGCTCCCTTATAATGAAGGATTGCTCTGAAAGCTACCCAACAGATTCGCGTATCAGTATCCTCGGAGAAAGTTTACTGGTCATGTGAATGATATTTTCGACACACTCACCTGATAACCCCCTTTTTACTCGAAATTCCTTGATTGATACATTATTACTTAACCTATGGCGGAAACTGACGAAGAACAACCTGATCAACTGCTACAAGGCTCTCCCGCGTTGCAGGGGGAGCGAGTGGTGTTTACCGGAACGCTTGCCTCGATGACACACCAGAAAGCCTGGGAGTTCGTTGAACTGCATGGCGGACAGGCGGCGCAACACGTGAGCCGACAGACGACACTGCTGGTGATCGGCGAAGAAGGCTGGCCGCTGGAAGCAGACGGTTCGCCTTCGGTGAATTTGAGCCAGGCACAGGAGTTGATCGCTGAAGGGACGGCGATTCAGATCATCAGGGAGTCGGACTGGCTGTCGCTGATTGAACTGCGCGATCCGGGCGTGAATGTGGATCAGCTTTATACGCCGGCAATGCTGACGCAGATGCTGAATGTGCCTGTGTCTACGATTCGTCGCTGGGAACGCCAGGGTTTGATCAAGCCGGTACGGAAGATTTTCCGACTCCCCTACTTTTCCTTTCAGGAAGTGGCGAGCGTGCGGCGACTTTCGACGCTACTCGAATCCGGGGTGAGTCCGCGGGATCTGGAAAACAGCCTGCAGCATCTGGGAAAATTCTTTAGCGAGGTCGACCAGCCATTATCGCAACTGACACTGCTGTCGCAGGACGCACAGCTTCTGTTGAAAGATGAGCGGGGATTGATTGATCCCCGGCAGGGACAGCGGGTGTTTGATTTCGGGACGGAAGAGACCGCGATGCCTGAACTGGCGGATGAAGAATCGTTCGAGGGGACGATTGAATTCACAGAGCATCTGAAAACGGATGAGCCGGAAGATCGCAGTTCGGATGAATGGTTTCAGGCAGGCTGCCGTTTTCTGGATGCGGGCGAAGCGAAGCCGGCGATAGAAGCCTATCGCATGGCTCTATTGGGACAACCGGATATACCCGAGGGGCATCTGCATCTGGCGGAAGCGTTGTATCTGAGTGGGAACACGGAAGGCGCACTCGAACGTTATTATGCGGCGGTGGAATGGGACCACGATTACATTGAAGCCTGGACGCAATTAGGTTGCCTGCATAATGAGCTGGGCGATCCGGAAGCGGCACTGCACGCGTTTGAAATCGCGCTGCGCGTGCACCCGGATTATCCGGACGCGCATTTACACATCGCGGAAGTGTTGAATCAGTTGAATCGGGTCGAGGAAGCGGTTCCCCACTGGAAGGTGTATCTGGAATTCGATGAACTGGGGCCATGGGCCGAACTGGCACGACAACGATTACAGGAATACGACGACGATCAACTCGAACAGCAGTTCCCGTAAGAGATGAATTCTTGTCTGCTGAACGATTGATATTTCCCTTTCACCCGCAGCGCCGATCCTTATGATTGTTGCTCAGTTCTTGCGTTAAATAACTTGCTTCCCGATCGCAATAAAGTTATGTTGTTATTTTGACACCAAAATAAAACTAATGCAGATGGGAAACCGACTCTGATGAAAATTGAACGCATCGAAACTCTGGTGTGTCATGCCCGGATGAGAAACTGGGTGTTTGTGAAAGTGATCACAGATCAGCCCGGCCTGTTTGGCTGGGGAGAGGCCACTTTGGAGTGGCATACGCGAGGAGTCACGGGGACGATTGAGGATTTATCCCCCTTGCTGATTGGCGAAGATCCGCGGCGTGTGGAATATTTGTGGCAGA
>NZ_CALFPF010000443.1 GCF_937919775.1 uncultured Gimesia sp. | reverse complement strand
TTTGGCATTGATGGTTCCCCCTTTGACGAGCTGCTGGATCTGTTTTTCGCGCATGGCCAGCATGGCTGCCACATCAAATGGTTTTCCCGAGTAAATAATGTCATCGCGCATCCGGACAATTTTGTTCCCAAATTCTTCATCTGCCGCGATAGGACGCAGCTTGACCAGCGCCTGGCGTTCATAAGGCCACGCCGCCCCTTCGTGAGAAAAGTAGCTCTGAAATGCTTCCGCAGAGACAGCCAGGCTGCCAGCTTGCCCGTAAGGACGCAGCCGCAGATCGATTTGAAAAATGCCCTCGCTGCGGGCTTTGATCATCTTCGAAAATCGTTCGACCAGCTTCAGGTAGTATTCATTATTGGTGATGATTTCAGGCCCCACTGTCTGGCCGGTGCCTTCGTAGATAAACATCAGCTCGATATCTGAAGCAAAGCCGAGTTCGCGACCTCCGCATTTCCCTAAAGCACAGATCGATAGCTGGCAGGGATCGCCGGACTCCAATTGGGGAAGACCATAACGTTCCCGGACCTGTTTGTTACAGATTTCATACGCCCCCTGGACAACCACCTCTGCCACATCGGTTAATTCATCGGAGAATTGTCCGAACTCGGAAATGTGGCCTAAAATATGCCGCATGTCTGTGCGTAACATCGCCCGGTCTTTGAAGGCGTTCAATCGTTCCTGCTGTTCTTCGGGTGAACTGGCTTGTTCCAGTTCTCGGGAGAGTTCTGCTTTCAGTTCGTCGAAGGGGATTCGATTTTTCAGTTCTTCGACATTTGCTACCACCGGAAAGAGATTGGAATGTTGCAATCGTAAAAAATCTTCCCAGAGAAAATCACTGACGCCGAGCAGTCTGGCTAAAGCGCTCAATACGTTGGTGCGTTCCAGCGACGAAATTTCTTCCACCCAGTCGGGTTGTTTGAAAAGGTGTTCCAGGAATTCTCGAAAATGCAATAATGCCGCTTCCGGATTGGGTGAGCGCGGCAGTAAGTGGGTAAAATGTTTGATCAGCACGACGGCAGCGCGTAAGCCCTGCTGTTGTTCCTCCGAGCTGATTTTTTCCCCTTTTTCATCGGTCACGTAGAGGACGTCTCTGACTTTTGTGGCTTCAGAATCAATGACCATTCTTGCGATATCAATGCCACTCATGGAAAGGGCGTTGGTCAGTTCATAAAGGAAACCGATCGTATCTTCGGACTCAATCCGTAGAATGGTGTGCCTGCTGTCTGTATCGTTATCCAGTTCGATTTCGACGGGATAGAGCACCTGGCTGGCTTGAGACAAATCGCGCAGTGCCCCGGCCACGCGTTTTGCCAGTTCTCCGACGGCTTCGCGGCTTTTTCCGGATTCCACCTTATTCAGCAGTTCCGTCAAATCATTTTTATAATCGATCCAGATTGTTGACGGCACACCTTCAACGGGTGCTTTGACATCCAGCACGATTACAAACTTACGGGTATTTTTCGACTTTTCACTGGTCCTGGATGAGCGGCTCTGCGACGAAGCGGCTGGTTTGACTTTCTGGTTGGTGAAGAGGTGCCCTTTTTGAATATCAAATCCATACACGAACAGCAGGCCGCAGATTAAAGATAAGTCTCCCGTCTGATCAAAGCCAACCATCGTGAGTCGGATCTGCTTGTCCGGTAAACTTTCTGTTTCCAGTTCAACAATATTCCGGTCGCTCAGCTTTTTGGCCATCAGGCTATGTTTTTCGATTTCCGTTTCGTTAAACACTTTGGAGTAAGATGCGGCCATCATGCCGATCAGGTTCGTCTCCTGTTCCGGGCCGGTCGTATGGTTTTCGGAATTCGGCTTGAGCGATGCATGGATATATTTTTTGAAGATGCCTCTGACGGCTTTACGGTGTTGTTCATAGTATTGAACCAGTTGTTGTCCATCCTGAAAATCGAGTCTCCGTGCCAGATATGCCAGTTCCCGTTCATCGGTCGGCATGCGGTGTTCCTGGTTGTAATGCATCAATTGGAGGGCGTGTTCAATTTTTCGAAAAAAGACATAACCGCTGGTTAAGTAGCGGTACTCATCCGCCTGGATTAATCCCTGATCAACCAGTCTCACCAGCCCGTCCAGCGTATTAATACTGCGGACAGAGGAATACTTTGCGCCGTTGGATATTTGCAGATACTGAGTGGTAAACTCGACGTCCCGAATGGAGCCTTTCCCCGATTTGACTTCGCCCCAGTCTTTCCCTTTCTTTTTCAGATCCGTTTCGATGCGTTGTTTCATTTCCAGGACATTTTTTCTCACTTCTTCCGGGTCACAGCTGAAGATCTGTGGCTCAATCCGGCGAAAGAACTCGATGCCCAGTTTCTGATTTCCGGCAATCACGCGTGCCTTCAACATCGCCTGCTTTTCCCAGAGCCGCCCATGTCTGGCAAAATAATCGACGTAGGCGTCAACCGTGGTGACCAGTGCCCCCGAGCGGCCCCACGGACGCAGCCGCATGTCGACGCGATACAGAAAACCTTCCGACGTTGATTCCATCAGGGATTTGATGAGACGCTGACCCAACTGCCAGTATTGTGTCGAGTTGTTACCGGCTATGAATACGAGGTCAATATCGGAGCTGTAGTTCAACTCCTCGCCTCCCAGTTTTCCAAATGCCAGCACGGCAAAATCATCAATCGGCAATTTCATTTCTTCCGAGAGAATGGTCAGACAGGATTGTACCAGTCCGTCTGCGAGCAGTGAAAGTTGAACCGTGATATTTTTCAGGTCCATTAAACCGAAGGTATCACAGGCACCGATTCGCAGAAGTTCCCAGCGCTGGAAACGTCGTAATACGTCAAATTTTTCTGCCGTTGATCCGGTTTCCGCACGCGCCGCCGTCATGGCTTCCGAGTAAAACTGCTGCTGGCTTTTGAACTCGGCAATGCGATTGTAACGGGTGAGCCGTTCCAGATAGTCCGGGTTTTTTAAAAGAATTTCCGTTAAAAACTGACTGCCTACAAACAGTCTGACCAGAATTTCCACGGCCCGCGGATTTTGTGTGAGGAAACCCAGCATGGTTTCCGGTTGGGAAACGCTGTTCATGAATCGTTCAAAATTGATTAATGATCCGTCCGGAGTGGCTGCGTCGGACAGCGCCTGAAAAAGGGTGGGCAGGATGTGCGTCAATTCTTCACGAATGCGATCAGTGTTACACATTTCCCGTAAGCGTATCAGAGCGCGTTCCTGATCTGTAAAGCCGATTCCGGAAAGAATCAACTGCACATCTTCATCAGTAACGGGAACTGCCGGGTCCAGCAATTTGGACGCATATTTGTGAATAATGGGTTTGATCATATGATTGGCAGAACCTGCTGGCGTTGATACCTGAAGGTACAGGTTTCCGTTGAAAAAGGGGCTGATATTTTGAGAGAGCACTCAATTACATTAGATTTCGGACAGAGGGTTCTTTTCCCAGAACACATCTTACAAAAGTGTAGCGAGATGTCATTCGGTATTATAGGCTTAAGTTGGACCAAAAGCAGGCACTGTAAATCTGAATTGGCAATGATGCGGATGAGTCAGACTATACCTGTTATCTACAAGTCTCAGAACGAATCGGACAGTTCAAAACGGGTTGCTGCTGAAGCAGGGGGGAGAAATGAGTTGTTACCGTTGCCTGATGGGGAACTGATTCCTCTGAGTCAATTTGTGCGAAAGAATCCATTCGTAACGCCTCTGCTGTTTCCAGTTGATTTTAGCGGAGGACTATTCTACTCTGGAATAAGGCAGCGGGAGCCTGTTAAGATGCTCCAGTCCGTGTTGTTTTAGAAAAGCGAATTCAAATCCATGGAACATCTTCAATCCAGCCGTCGGGACTTTTTAACGCAATTATTGTGCGGTGTTGGTACAACTGCCTTCGCCGGTCTCACCTTTGCAGAAGGTACAAAATTCCCACCCACACGCGTAATCACCAGAGGGCCGCGGCATCACTGGTTTGGCTATTACGACAAGCTGCAGTTTGATCCCACCAGTCGTTATGTGTTAGGGATGGAAGTCGCGTTCGAGCATCGATCCCCCAAGGCGGATGACGTGATCAAAGTAGGCATGGTTGATCTGCAGGACAACGATCGCTGGATTGAGCTGGGGGAATCCTCGGCCTGGAACTGGCAGCAGGGTTGTATGCTGCAATGGTTGCCCGGTTCCGATTCGAAAGTGATCTGGAATGATCGCGAAGATGGTCAGTATGTCAGCCGCATGCTGGATGTGAAAACAGGCAAAGGGCGTACGGTTCCCGCGCCCGTTTATTCGGTGAGTCCCGACGGCAAGACCGCGGTGACTCCTGATTTTCGACGGATTCAGGATGTCCGACCCGGTTATGGTTATCCCGGTTTTCCAGATCCGAATTTTAAGGATCTGGCTCCGAAGGATTCCGGAATCTTCCGCGTCGATCTCGAAACGGGAAAATCGACGCTGATTCTTTCACTGGATGAAATTTCCAGAACCGGCGCGATTCCCAATCAGCAGAAAGACATCAAACATTATTTTAACCATTTACTGTTCAGCCCGGACGGTTCACGATTTATCACTCTGCACCGCTGGCAGTATCCGAATGGAAAACGGCTCTCTCGGATGATCACGGCCCGACCTGACGGGAGCGATGTGCGGGTCGTCATCGATAACGGTTCTGTTTCACATTTTATCTGGCGGGATCCTGCTCATATTCTGGCTCAGTCGAAAGCATCAGCGGACAGTCCTGCCTGGGGCGATTTTCTGGTACGCGATGAGAATCAGGCTGAGTTAAAGGAAGTCGGGAAAGGGGTGCTCGATAATGGCGGGCATTTAACGTATCTGCCCGGCAATGAGTGGATTTTGAACGACACTTATCCGAAAGGCAAGGAACGGATTCAGACGCCGCACCTGTATCATGTGGCATCGGGGAAGCGGATTGACCTCGGCCATTTTCATCTGCCTGCGGTTTACACGGGAGAATGGCGCGTGGATACGCACCCCCGTTTCAGCCCCGATGCACGTTATGTGTGTATTGACGCGCCCCACAAAAATGAAGGACGGCAGTTACAACTGATTGACATTTCCGAGATCGTGGGCACAACCTGATCAGCAGAGCAGAAACGAGCTGATCGGTTATTCGGTGCCGACTTTTGCTTCTGTTTTTTCTGGCTCGGGTTTCTCTTCCGGGAGCGCTTCCCGGGTGATGTTGAGCTGATAAAACTTATTGCGGGTGAGTGCCCGGTCCAGCGCCCCGCTGTCGACAGCGCTCCTGTTGATGAACGAGATTTCTTTTGCATCGGGATTGAACTGAATCGATGCCTGGTCGACCCAGACGAACCCTTTCAAGCTGCGTTTTACCGAGTCTTTCACATCATCGCCGCCGTAGACGCCGTAGTGAATGATATATTTCTGTTTTGTATCCGACGGGGGATCTGTTGTTGCCGACATTGTTCCCGAAGCAGAGTTAGCAAGGTTTGAATCACCATTCGCAGCCAGGTCGGCAGGGGAGAGGTCGATTTTTTCTGCACGCACAAAGATGCCTGCCGTTGAGAACGCATTGATTGCAGCCCGTTCGACTTCCGAGTGATCTCCCAGACCTTTCAACCTGATATAGGCCCACTTTCCGTCGTAATTAATGACCAGAGAATCGGGAACATAGCGATCAATTTGTTTCAGTAATGTTTCAGCAATTTGAGGTGAAGTGTCTTTATTGAACCTGAGACGATTCAATGTTGTGATTCGGAAGGTGAGAAAATTAGAGTCCATGATTCGCGAATTGGGGTCGCTGCTGACTTCTTGAATTGAGGGGGCCTGGTCAGCCAGGATAATGGATTTCGCAAAGAAATGTGCCGCAAACTTTTGTGGTATCTCTGCAGGCAGCGCCCCTGTATATTCGAAACTAAGAGTCATTTTATCCACGTCAAGATAAATGGACCTTTGATCGTACTCGGGGACAATCTCTTTCAGACCCAGTTGAATATTGTGGACGAGAGACTTTTTCCAGAAGTCGGCACTCGATTGATTGGAGCTTTTCAGATTATTCTCATGAAATTTATCAAAACCAGTTACTTTGA
>NZ_CALFPF010000442.1 GCF_937919775.1 uncultured Gimesia sp. | reverse complement strand
TCAACACAGCAGGAGCAGGGAAGATTCATAATGTTGATCGAATCACTGCAGAATAAATCACTCTACGATCATCCGGTCGATGAATTTCAGGTGTTGGAGACCCACATTTCCTGGGTGTTGCTGACCGGTCCCTACGCTTATAAACTCAAAAAGCATGTGGATCTGGGCTTTGTCAACTTTTCGACCTTGGCGCTCCGCGAGAAATACTGCCAGGAAGAAATCCGTCTGAATCGCAGACTGGCACCGGATCTGTATCTCAAGGTCATTCCGATTACGGGAACCGAGGCGTCTCCCGAATTGAGTGGGACCGGAGAAATTATTGATTTCGCCGTGCAAATGGCTCAGTTTCCGCAGGAGAGTCTCCTCAGTCACGCGATTGAACAAGGTAACGTGACAGCAGAACATATTGATCTGCTGGCACAGGAAGTAGCCGAGTTTCACACGAAAATTGCAATCACCGGTGAAGATTCTGAAATGGGGACGCCGAAAAAGGTCATGGCGCCGTTACAGGAAAATTTTCGGCATCTGGGTGAGCTGTTTTCGTCTGATGCTTCGGTTCTGGAAAAGGTCGCGTCGATCCGATCAGAAAACGAACGTTGGTATGAGGAACACAAAACGTTACTGGCTCAACGCAAGTCTCTGGGATTTATTCGTGAATGTCATGGTGATATGCATCTGGGCAATATGATTCTGAGCAACGAGGGAGTGACGATATTTGATTGCCTGGAATTCAACGCTGCACTGCGCTGGGGGGATGTAATGAGCGAGGTGGCGTTTGTGGTTATGGATCTGGAAGATCGGGGACGTGTCGATTATGCCTTCCGTTTCCTGAATCGCTATCTGGAAATCACTGGCGATTATGACGGCGTCCCCTTATTGCGGTTTTATTTATCGTATCGGGCAATGGTGCGCGCGAAAGTCGCTGCGTTGCGTTATAGCCAGCATGATTTCTCTGAAGCAGAAGCCTCGCAAATTCTCAAGGAATTCCATTCTTATTTAGAATTGGCGAAAAAATATGTGTCGAAAACAAAATCACTGCTGCTGTTGACACATGGGGTTTCGGGAAGTGGCAAATCGTATGGCAGCGGTTTACTGCTGGAAGGTATGCGTGCGATTCGCGTTCGTTCTGATGTGGAACGGAAACGGATTCAGGCAGAAAATCAGATTCCGGAAACGGAATTGTATTCACAGGATGTGACACAGCAGACCTATCATCGCTTGTCTGATCTGGCGCAGATCATTCTGAATGCAGGCTGGAATGTGATTATGGATGCGACCACCTTAAAAGTGTGGCAACGAAGCCTGTTCCGGGAACTGGCAGAGCGTTTGAATGTGCCCTTTCTGCTGCTTAAGTTCGCGGCTGATCGGAAGGTGCTTGAGTCCCGCATCGCTGCCAGACAGGCAGCAGACGCTGATCCGTCCGATGCGACAGCAGAGGTGTTGGCGCATCAGTTGGCAGGCGTTGAACCACTGACGGAATCGGAACAGGCAGTGACAGTCTCCATTCCTGCGAATCAGGAATGGACGACTGAAATGCTTGTGCAGCGGGTCAGAGATTGCCTGTCAGAAGCACACCCCTGAATCAGAGTTTATTTCTGATGCTAAGCTAAGTTGATTCGGCGATCCAGGTTTTGGCTGCATCCAGTTCCGCCATATCAAAATATTTGATTTTGGCTTTGGTGAATGGTTTACAGAAAGTGGCCATGCCTTTTTCCCATTTACTTTCACCGGCAATTGCCAGACGTTCAATGTCTTTGAAGTGTTTCAAATCAAATTTTGTGTCTTCCCAGAGGGCTCCCACGGTCCAGCCATGAAAGTCATGCAGTTCCACCAGCATGTGTAATGGGCCATGCTGGTGGATCAATGTTTCAATAATCGGCATGAAATCGTGATAGTCTTCTTTAACCAGCTTGCCGGACAGTTTAATTTCCACGTAATTCTGCTCGGCGTGATGTTGAATATCGATAGGCATGAGTTGTCTCCTTTAGATGGTGAGAGAAAGTTCGACAGAGTTAAGCATACTGGAAAACGGATTTGTTTCCAATTCGATTCGCGAAGAATTCAAATAACTTTCATTGCTCCTTTAGGGGGCATTCAGTGCATCTCCTGGCAGGGAGTCAGCGTCCCAGAAGGAAACACCATGACCTGCCGGGCAATGCGGTGCGCCTGGTTGTGATCGTGCGTAATCCAGACGAAGGCAGGAGCGGGATCTGAGATTTCCATCCACCTCAGAATCATCGATTCAAATTGTTGCGTGGTTTCCGGATCGAGACCGGACGTGGGCTCATCCAGCAGCAGGACTCGCGGCGATAAGATGAGAGCCCGCAATAAAGCGACGATCTGCCCTTCCCCTCCGGAGAGCACGCTGGATTTTCGCTGCAGGAATTTTTCCGGTTTGTCAAATGAATTCAGTAAATCCATGACTGTTGCAATGTCATGGGGTTTGTTCTGGTTCACTTGAAATTGCAGAGCGAATTTCAGGTTGGACTCCACCGTCCCTTCGATCAAAACGGGGCGCTGCTGAAGATAAACGATCTGGCTGCGAAATTGGGGTAATTGTTTGTCCGGGACAGGCAAACCGAGAAATCGAATTTCCCCTTCCTGAATTTCATCAAGCATGGCCAGTGAACGCAGAAAGAGCGATTTTCCCGAACCGGTCGGGCCCACGATGGCGATGCGGTCTCCCGGAGAGACGCTGAGCGACAAATTTCGAATGAGCCACTCGCCTGTTGTTGTTTGCCGACCGGTCTGCCGGGCTTCGAGAAGACAGTGTTCGTCCCGGCGTTCTTCGCTCATCAAACAATCTGCTCCATTTCGACCTGTTCGTAAAACGCTTGCACGCTTGCCACGGAAAGTCTTGCCGGCAGAAGTTGTGTTAAATTATCGGCGGCAGCGCCCATGCCCCAGCGGATCGCTTCCGGAACAGTCCAGCCTTGATGAATTCCACACGCAATACCTGCAGCCAGACTGTCGCCGCAGGCAATCGGATTCACGGGCTCGACAGGAGGCGGCGTGAAGCGAAATACTTCTTTGTCGGATGTCGCCCACAGAGCCTCTTTCCCCTGTGAGATCACCACCCAGGTCGCGCCGCGGCGATTGATTTCCTGCATACCTTTGATTATATCTTCGGTGCTGGAAAGGGAGCGGGAGAGCGTGCGTTCCAGTTCCTCGTGATTTGGCTTGACCAGAAACGGGGCCTGGGTTAACGCTTCCTCCAGTTCGGGGCCCCGCGCGTCCAGAATGACCGGGCAGCTTGTTTTTGCAAGTAAATCACGATAAAACGTGACGGGAGTTCCAGCAGGCAGAGATCCGGTGAGCACGGCAACCGTTGCCGTTTCTGCACAGCGGTGATACTCGGCGGAAAACGCCTTGACTTCCGCATCTGAGAGTGGTGCCGCATTCTCGACGAGTTCTGTTGTCAGCCCCGATGATCGATCCAGAATCGTCGTGCAGACTCGAGTCGGGTTCTGTTGGTCGAGACTACGGAACGAAACGTTGAGCTGATTCAGTTCTGCTTCAATCAAACTCCGGGCATAGCCACTGGCCGGAAAAATCGTTTCACAAGGGCTCCCCAGATGCTGCAGTGCAATCCCGACGTTGATCACTTTGCCTGAAGCACACCACAGGGCAGTCCGGCAGCGATTGACTTCTCCGACCTGCAGGGAATTCACTTCCAGGATCTGTTGCCAGGCCGGACTCAGGCCGGCTGTGATTATCATGCTCAATTTGCCTTATCTGATAAAAAATGTGAAAGGAAAATTTGTCAAAAATTTACGGAACCAGTTCGCCTCGCAGCATGATTTTACCGACGCGGATTTTAGTGCCCTGGAATTTAGGTGATTTCAATTCCTGATCGGGGTTCTTGAGACGAAAGGCTACAGAGCTGCGATCCGGCTGTTCCGGATGAATCTCCACGGTGACGGTGTGGACCTGCTGCGGGTCCAGATTCTGCGCCAGATTCAAAGTCGCAATGCGATGGTAAGTGCAATAGCTGTCAAAGCGAGGCGTCAATTTGGGATGCGGTTTTCCATCAACGGTAATCTGCACCTGTCCGCCGTCGGGGCCCAATAAATCGTAGAGGGCCGCCTGAGAACCACGGAATTGAAACGTGAGGAGACTGCCCGGTTCATCGGCTTCCCAGATTTGTCCCATACGTCCGCCAAACCGTTTCATGAGTTCATTCTCTGCGGGCAGTGCTTTCCAGTTGCCGGTGAGCATGGTTGCATTGAGCGGAACCATTTTCGCGTCGGACCAGTGCCCGGCGACAAAAGGATGTTTCAATTGAGAGGCATGATTTACGGGTTTTGAATCGGATTCCATCAGTTTGATCGCATCGGCGATGACTTCGGTATAGATTTCGTGTCCTTGATCGAGGGGATGAACGCCGTCTTTGGAAAAGAGGATGATCTCTTCAGTCAGCGGCGTCTCTGAGGTGAATTTCAGTTTTCCCTGTTGTTCCAGCTCGACAATTTTTAAAGCGACATTGATGGAGGGAATGCCGTAGTGGTCGGCCAGGAGTTCCATTGCAGAGGCAGAACGGGGGCACTCCCCCTTTCGCAATTCGGTCTCGTTGTTCACGCGAAATGTATACACGAAACAGATATCCGTTTGAGGATTGGCTGTCCAGATTTGACGCACAATCCCTTCCATCGATTCCCAGATCGATTCCGGCTGTCGTCCCCCATCATTGACGGCAAATTCGATAAATACCAGATCGGGGTGATGCTGGAGGACATCATGCTCCAGTCGAAATGCCCCCAGATCGCTACCCGTACCGCCGATGGCGGCGTGTATTTCCTGGATTTTAGCTTGGGGAAATGCCTCCTGCAGCCATTTGGTGGTTTTGACTCGCCAGCCGGGAGCCGCCGTGATTGAGCCTCCCAGATAAGCGACGCGGACTTCTTCGTTTTGTTTGAGTTTGTTGAGCGTGTTGCCGAGCCCCTGGCGCGAGACAAACGGTTTCGCTTTGACGGGATGATAAACAGGAGGATCTGCTTGCGCAAAACCGGCTATGCTTACGAAAATGAATACGAGGGTGAGCAACTTGAGTAAGGATCTGGACATGGTTTTCTTCTCTCCGTGAGTGCGAATGGGAAAAGAACATTCTAACGAATGCGATAAAAGATTGAAATGAGCGCCCGGCTACGGACCTTCAACTTGGCGCGCATATTCTGTTACAACAGATCTTCCAGAATTTGGGTGAGTTCCGTATCCGAGATTTCGCGGGGATTTCCGCTCATGCTGTTGCCCCGGGAACTGGCCACCAGATCCGGAATCTGAGAGGGGGTGACGCCCAGATCTGAGAGTCGGCGGGGGATTTTGAGGCGATCGTTGAGGGACTGAATCCGGTCGATCAGATATTGATCCGCTTCTGCTTCGGAGAGTGACAGGTCAGGGGCTATAAATCGTGTAATTTCAGCGTATTCTCGCTGGCAGACAGATAAATTGGTTTTGAGCGTGGCTGGCAGCATCACGGCACAGGCGAGTCCATGGGGAATGCGACAATGAATGCCCAGCGCCGGCGCAACACCGTGTGCCATGCCCAGTCCGGAATTGGCCAAAGCGATGCCGGAGAGCAAAGATGCATGTGCCATATTTTCGCGGCCGGTACGGGATGTTCCGTTTTCAACGGCCTCCGTAATCGCAGGCAGCGCCAGTTTGAGCCCCTGCAGGCAGAGTGCCTGTGGAATTGGTTGTGCGCGGCAGGAGATGTAACTTTCCAGCAACTGGGTGATGGCATCCATGCCGGTGCGGGCGGTGACCTCGGGGGGAACCGAGCATGCTAATTGCGGATCACACAGAACCAGATTTGGAATCATCTGGTCGGCTCTTAAGCTCTTTTTAAACGCCGGTGAATAGCTGGAGATGACGGCGTTCTTTGTGGCTTCGCTGCCCGTTCCTGCGGTGGTCGGTATCGCCAGCAGAGGGAGTGGCGTCTGTGTCAGTTTTAAACCTCGTCCGACCCCCTCCAGATAATCCAGAACGGTGTCACTTTCCTGGTTGGTCACCATCGCGGCGCAGGCTTTGGCCAGATCAATGCCCGAACCGCCGCCGATGCCGATCAGGAAATCCCCTGCCCTGATTCCCGCGTCACGCAGGAGTTGAGTGACCTGATCCACGTCGGTTACTTCCGGTTCATTGGTAATCGTATGGATGAACTCGCTGCTGATGTTGGCGCGGGACAGGAATTGCTGCAATTCCTCAAGCACTCCCTTCGCTTCCAGTGAACGGGAACCGGAGATGATTAAACCGCGCGTACCCAGAGAGGAAGCCAGTTGGCCGACTTCCGCGAAACGTCCCCAGCCGAAATGGATTTGCTGCGGGGAGAAAAAATCGTATTGCATGTCAATCGTTCTATAAAAAAAGGGACACATCTCATTCAGATGTATCCCTTTGTTGCGAATCAGCTGTGATTATTTTTTATTCAGTTCTGCTTCGACGGCTTTAGTGACCTCATCAGATTGAGGATTCGCGCGTGTACGGAAGCGGGCTGCGATTTCTCCGTCGCGGCTGATCAGAAACTTTTCAAAGTTCCATTTGACCGGACCGGCGGTTTTGGGATTCGTTTTTTTGGACGTCAGGTATTGATAGAGATCACTGGCGTTCTCGCCGTTCACGTCGACTTTACTGAACATATCGAACGTCACACCATAGTTCTTGGTGCAGAACTCAGAAATCTGCACAGCGGTTCCAGGCTCCTGGGCACCAAACTGGTTACAGGGAAATCCAAGGATCACCAGCCCCTGATCTTTATATTTTTCGTGCAGTGCCTGCAGGTCTTTGTACTGGGGGGTTGCACCGCATTTGCTGGCCGTATTGACAATCAGTAACACTTTATCCTGGTACTTGCTCAGATCGACCTCTTTACCGTCGAGAGATTTCATCTTGTGATTCAAGACAGGGGGAACCGTTTTTTTATTGGTTTCGCCGGCAAAGGTGCTCGAAAAGGCAATTGCCAGCATTCCTGCCAGGATCGT
>NZ_CALFPF010000441.1 GCF_937919775.1 uncultured Gimesia sp. | reverse complement strand
AGGTCCGTTCGAATAAACTGAATTCCATGATTCTCCGGAGCCGGACAGAAACGAATCTTTACATCAGAGTTGGAAAAGATCCCAACCCCGGTGCATTCCAATGATCTGGCCAGCGTTCTCTGATTTCGAGTTCGCATCGCCCCTACTCCTTCGCTGACGGCATACTACATGAAGTGCTGAAAAAATCACAAAAAGGATGCAGGCGGGTCGGAACACCTGCACTGCATCCAATGAGAGGTTGATCAAAGCAATCGGATTAGCGCTGTTGAGTACCAGGTTTAGCAGGCCCGGTAGCGGATGCAGTTGGCTTGTAGCTTCGATTAAGGTAATCCAGAACGGACAGCGTGATGTCATCGTCGGCACGGTGGTAAACCACCTGGCGATTCATACCTTGAATCAGCTTCTTTGGATCATCAGTATCGAGATCTTCCCGATTAAAACGCATGATCAAAGTGTAATTGTAGATCTTGGCATACTTCTTGACGGTGTCTGTCACTTCCATGTAAATGGTGTGATAGATGCGTGACTCTTTCCGCAGGAAATCACGCTGAGCAACTTTACGAAACGCTTCAAAATCTGAAGCAGCCTGTGCCAGCTGTTTCTCGCGTGCTAAATACTCAGGACTTCCCTGTTTGAAATCCTGCATCTCTTTTTGCACGGCTTGAATCTGCTCAGCCATTGCTTTTGCTTTAGTATCACTATCCTGAATCTCTGTTTTCAACTCCTCGCGTAACGCCGTAAATTTTTCGTAATGTTTGAAAACATGGGCCATATCAATCAGGCCCACTTTGTGTTCTACTGCCTTTGCAGTAGCCGGCGCGGCAGTTTGTGCAGACGCTGTTCCATTGAAACAGGTTAAACAACCGGCGATGGTAATAACTGTAGCTGAAGTAAATATTTTTTTCACGACCGAAGCACTCCTTTGCAGAATGGACCACTCTCCATAGTGGTAATCAAACGAACTGAATTTTTTCTCTATTTGGTAACGAAGTTGACCCCAGCCTCTGGATGACAACTCGTAGTCAAAATCTCTTGAAAATGCTGTTTTATCTTGATTGGGCAGCTGTATTCATGTCATATGAAACACACTGATCCGACTGAGAGGTCGATAATTTTGCATAGTTTGAATTTTACGTCAATACGAAAAAGCAGGCTTTCACCTACTATTTTAAGACGAGAACCTGCATAAAAATTCCGCACAAGCGTTTTTCGAAGTAATTTACAGGACATAAACGCCTTTTTCGTACTCAATTCATTTTTTGGTCTTGCCTTAAATTTTCAATTCCATTATTAAACGCCCCTCTTTCAAAATCTCTATCTCTACCTATCCCTCATTCGAATCCAATTCGATTCGTGATTCAAAAACAATTCTGTTTACTCAATCACCTTCGACACCTCAATTAATACCTTTCAAATGGGCTGTTTAAAGTCAGCACGGAGGCTTATTTCCATGTGTCCCTTAGACCGCTGGATCCTGACACCTTTATTAATAACAGGGCTACTTCTTTGCCTTGCTGACGATGTTTATGCAATAAAACGCACATTTCCCTACGAAGCGGTCGTTAATGCAGACGAAGCGCTGGTAAGAAGCGGCAATGGAAGTCGTTATTATCCCACCCTCAAACTCAAAAGAGGCAGCCGCGTTACCGTCCATCGACACGATCCGGGTGGCTGGTTCATGATTACGCCTCCCCAGGGGAGCTTCAGTTGGGTGCGGGCTGAATACATTCAAAAAGTGGGCTCCGATCGTGGCCGGGTTACTGAAAATGGCGTCGTGGTTCGTGTCGGAAGTGCCTTTGGTGAATCCCGCGATGTCGAACAGATCCGTCTTTCCAAAAATGATGAAGTCACAATCCTGGGAAGCAAAAATGTGCCGTCAGAGTTTGGCAACGTATTGATGTATCAGATCAAACCCCCCGTTGGAGAATGGCGGTGGGTCGAAGGTCATTTGCTGCTTCCCACAGACCAGTATCAACCCGGAAAAAGTGCCCCTTCCCCAATCGATTCTCCGATTGCCAACGGCGGAAATGATCCATTTACTCAAAGCATCGCAAAAAATAATTCCCCTGCCCCTCAGCAGGAAATGATCAAAACTCCCACAGACGGCTCAGCTCGCCGCAGTGTTCCTGAAGAAGAACAGATTGCCGCTGCCAAGCAGGCCATCACAACCATTGATACCCAATTTCGGACCATGATTGAAGCAGAACCGACCGCCTGGGATCTGACTGCGTTAGAGCAGGACTACAAAACATTACAGCAGGAAATCAAACATCCCGCTATTGCCAGTAAAATTGACTTGAGACTCGAAGCCGTCCAACGCTATCGAAAAGTGCAGTCAGAATATCAGGATTTTCTCAAACTGGCAGAAGAGACCAGTAAGCGTGATGCAGAACTGGTTTCGATGGCTCCCGATCAAAATAAAACCAGTCGCTATCCCAGCCCGGAAACCATTACCGAAACTATCCCGGGAACAGGCAGCTTACTCCCCCCGACTCCCGAGCCTGCAATAGAAACAACGCAACCCAATCCACCGCTAACGCCACTCCCTCAGCCAAGCGCCCCTCAGCCTACGATTCCCCAACCAGGGGTCGTACAACAGCCTGCTCAACCCCAGTTCTCAGGAGCGGGCATTGTGCGGCGTTTAAGCAACGTTCGCCAAGGTATGCCAACCCATGCCCTGACTGCTCCCAATGGACAATTTCTCGCCTATCTGCAACCAGTGTCACCTCAAATCAATCTGGATGCCGCCTTGGGTCGATCGGTCGGAGTCACAGGCAAACGCGGGTTCCGATCCGATTTAAGGGCCGAATTCATTCTCGTGGAATCCATGATGCCAGTCCGACTGCAGGCTGCTCCGGTTCCTGGTCGATAAGTAATAACTCAACATCGCGACTCATTTAAAAAAGCCCTCTGCTCAAACTGAACAGAGGGCTTTATTTATCTTGGTAATAATCGGGCAGCTTACACCATTTCTTCCGTACCAGCGGCTTTAGCGACGTCTTGCTCGCTCACTTCCCGGGCGGCCTTGGGATCATCTTTGAACAGAAGCATAAAGATAATCATAATCACAAATGCTGCCGCGGTTGGATAAATCCAGAAATCTTCCCAGTTCTTCAGTTTGGCAGGCCCTTCGCCAGTAACAATCGCGTTGATTAAATTTCCACTGATCAAAGCCCCTACCAGCATCCCGACTCCCTGGGTCGCCAGAACTAAAAACCCTTGAGCCTGAGCGCGAATCGCAGGACCTGCTTTCTGGTCAACATAGATCTGCCCTGTCACAAAGAAGAAGTCATAACAGATTCCGTGCAGCAGAATCCCGGAAATGATCATCCAGGAAACCCCGTCAGAGGCACCTGCTGCGAACAAGGCATAACGGACCACCCAGGCAAACATGCCAAACAGCAGCATGCGTTTCACACCCAGGAACTTGAAAAAGAGCGGCATTAAGACCATAAACAGAACTTCTGACATCTGACCGAAAGACATTTTAAACGCAGGATTCTCAATACCCGCGTCAGCGACGAAGACTGGTGCGTAAGCATAATAGGCGGCTAAGGGAATGCAGATGAGTAATGAACTCGCCATAAAGACCAGAAAAGAACGGTCCTTCAAGAGGGCCAGCGAATCTAAGCCCAGAATATCGCGGACTGAGATCGCCTTTCCTTTAGAAGGAGGGGGAGTGTGAGGCAGCGTTAGACTGTAAAGCCCCATGAGAACGCCAGCTCCCCCCGCAACGAGGAGAGGCTTGGGAGTCATATCTGCTCCCATCACTTTACTGACAAGAATATTGGCACCAATCCAACCCAGTGTTCCGAAAACACGTACCAGAGGAAACCAGACTTCCTGATTCTTCAAATGGGAAAAGGCAATCGTATTTGTCAGCCCCAATGTTGGCATATAACACAGCATGTGCAACAAAAGCAGCAAGATGAATGTGGTACTTCCTTCCCCATTTTCGCCCACTACACTGGGAGCAAAATAGAGGACAACTCCCCCCAGAATCATCAGCACCGCGAGCACTCTTTCCGAAGAAAAGAAGCGGTCTGCGACCATACCCAACGCGAAAGGTGAAACAATGGCGGCGATCGGACCAACAGTATAGGCCCAGTAAATCGCATCTCCCATCCCGTTCGCACCCATGTAGTTTCCCACGGTAACGTACCAGGCTCCCCATACGAAAAACTCAAGAAACATCATGATTGAGAGTCGAATACCAATGGATAATGGTGATTGCTGTGATGACATATTGGGCGGGCCCTTCTTCTGATCTGTTGCTGAATACTGAGGCTTTCGGATCTTTAATCGGTACGATCATGTCCCGAAACCACAAATCAGGCAAGTATAAAGGGATTCACTCCCACGAATTTCTCTTGAATGATCGATGGCTGGACATGCAGCTTCACTCGTTTTCCGCCAGTCAGTTGGCGTCCTCTCAATTTCGCAACACGAAACGAGTTCCTCCTCAAAGCGTTCCCAAGCCTCATGGGCCACATACGACCACCATTTCGGCAAATTGCTTCACTGAATGGGTCCATGAAAAAACATCACATAACTAATTTATAATTAGAGACTTAAGAACATTTAACCACAAAGAATCAATTCTTTCTATTTTTTTCATATTACCTATATTTACATAATTGAAATAATCGGTACAATCCGTTTAATCCGAATAACTGATACAATCGGAACAGGCGGAACTCACTCTCACCTCACTCTCAATTGAACTGTCATCACTTTCTGAGAGGTCTGATCATGAATCTGTTAAATAATTTCTGGAGTGACGAAGCGGGATTGGTTATGTCCGCTGAGTTGGTTGTCTTGGGAACTGTTGGCGTCCTTGGTGCCACTGTTGGCATGAGTGCCGCTTCCACAGCCATCAATGACGAACTGATTGAATTCAGCCACGCCATTCGCAGCCTGGATCAAAGCTATCATTTTGAAGGACATCAAAGCTGCCGCGCCTGGACCGCCTCTTCTTCTTATCGACAGCAGGATGTCGAAATTTCTCTCGCTGATCTGTGCGGCCAGATCGAGCAGGCAGAACAGGCTGCTGGAGATCAGTCCAAACTCAAACGCAAGGCTCCACCCAAGTCCGAAGAGCTGCGAAAGAAAATGGAAGAAAAAAAGAAAACCATAAAGCAGAAGAAAAAAAATAAGCAAAATGAAGCGTAATCCATCTCGATTACCGGCAAACTACGATCCGTAAAAACAATCAGCCCTCTTTGAGTGAAATTTCAAAGAGGGCTGATTGCATATCGTATCTGTGTCAGCTCACTTATTTTGATTCCACTCATCGACCTGCTGTAAGACTCTAATCACAGCTTTCAACGGATCAAGTGCTTCTGCTTCAAACCGCCTGGAAATACGCGGATTATGAGGGGGAGAATAGGAACAGCTAAACAAAAACTCGTTCGGCCGAACTCCCGGTTCGAGACGATAATCCCTGATACCCAGCTCATTCAACTTTTGAACGGCGGCACTCCAGGTTGCCGGATCTCGACGTAACATCGTTTCTGCACGCACGCGAAACTGCTCATCCACCTCTTTCACTGCTGCCTGATCGGCAGGAGCAGACTGCTCAAACGGATTGCTCTCATTCCCAGCCTGCTGAATCCCCTGGTCAAAAGACGCCGTTGCATCCGGGCCGGCTTGCGCACCTTCGAAAGAAGCCTGTTGAATGGGATTGTTCCCGCGGGCCTGTTTTGGCAACTGATCCGAAGAGGTCAATTCGATCATTTTCTGATCCGCTTCGATTTTGGAGGGAGCCGTATCCAGTTCCCAGCCTTCCATTGCTCCAGCAGGTGGCAGCCATTGCTCTCGATTCGGGGAACCTTGGGGAGCAGCAGCCATTTTCTCAAAAGGACTCTTCTGGCCTGCCCGATTTTGATCAGACCGGGATCGACCTGCGAAATTTGCTTCACCCCTCAAATCAATTTCATGTGATGAGGAGTCGAATGCTATTTCTTCGAATTGCGATTTAGTAGATCCTTCACTACCACTACTGAAGAGATCATTTTCATTGAGAGAAGACTTTTTCACGGGTGCAATTTCCGGAATGCCGAATATGGCCAGCATCGGAACCGCGACCAGTGGGATCAGCATTAGAATTGTTGAAAAAAAGTCATTTGATTTGGAGCGCATTTGCGTTTCTCCTCCATGTTCGCAATCACGCTATCGGAAAATATCCGATTTGAACAATGGGAACACTCCTTGTTCTCAATGTTTGGGTTACCAGAAACCATCGTGGTCAACCACAAGCTTCTTCGTCAGGAATTGCCTTTTTTGTGTATTTGAACCGGCAAAACACTGATTCACGTCTTCCTGAGAAAAACATGCCGAGCCTGCAATCGCTCCCTCCGTCTGACTCAAGGGGACGAATCATACCGATTTACCTGAAAAGGAACAATTGGAGTTTCTAAAAATCTCCTCAATTAAGTAAATAAGTAAGTCCCAATGATTCCTTTGGATGATTTCGACCTTGCTTTATTGTAAAATAGACAAAAATACCCTAACACAAAAAGAACTCACAAATAACCAAATGTCAAAAGAGATAAACTAAAGAATCTGTCTTGACAATTTGTAAAAAAACAAGGAGAACTCGTCATCTAAGTAATTACGGTTTATCAATTAGTTCGATTAATAAAGTAGCGTTGGGCCAAATCACGGATAAGATTTGTTCTCGATAGTAATGTCTGAGACCGTATCATTTCACAATAGGGGATTCTTTCCGAAGTTCCCTTACATAGTGTCCATATTTCTTACTGGCTTTGAGACAGTTCTTGGCGTCAAAACTGAGTCCGAAGCAAGTGGATTTCGACAAAGGGAGTCACGAAATTCAATGGTAAAACACAACACTTACCAAACTAACAGCGTACTGGTCCGTCAGATGAAGAAGGCAGCTACTATCGCAGGGGTTCTCACCCTTACAGCGACTGCGTATCTGACACAGGTCAATTCATTGATGGCGGCAGCCCCCGACTCTGAACATGCACTCGATCCGGCAATTCGGCTCGCGATGCAGAGTTATGAAGGAACGTCTTCCATCAAAGACTTTGAAGCGACCTTCATCAAGCGGGAAAAAGTGGGACGCAAAATGCAGCCCACACATACAATGCAGATCAAATTTCGTGAACAGCCCTTAAGTGTGTATCTGAACTTCCAGAAGCCACATACCGGAAGAGAAGTGATTTATTTTCATGGCCGGAATGGAAATCAGATCCTCGCTCATGAAACTGGAATCAAAGGACTGGTAGGAACAGTCTCGCTTCAGCCAAACAGCCCCCAGGCAATGGATGAAAGCCGCTATCCGATTACAACCATCGGCATCCGAAAAATGCTGTTTCAGATTTTGAAGCAGTGGAATGAAGAACGGCAAGTTGATGCTGGAGTTGCAGTCAAATATTTCCCCGATGCAAAACTTGGCACCATGCAATGCAAAGTCCTCCAGACCAGCTATCCTGAACAAAAGCAGGGACTGCGTTTTCATATGACAAGATTGTATATCGATAAAGCAACCAATCTGCCTGTTCGGGTAGAGCAATATGACTGGCCGACCAAGCGAAATGCCACACCGGAACTGGTCGAAGAATACACTTATACCAACATCCGCACGAATTCCGGTTTGACGGATGCGGACTTCGATCCGAAAAACCCTGGTTATAATTTCTAAGCCAAATCAGATAAATTAACCTCTCTTACAAATAAAAAACCGAAGGCCGAGTTTTCGCCTTCGGTTTTTTATTACTTTGAGCCACCACAGAGCGGTTGCTTTTCCTCTCCCATAAGCCCCCCCCACACACACTAAGAAGTTGCAACTGCCTCTATCGCATTGATATAATCAGATATAACCATGCGTATTTGTCTGATAGATCTTTACCCGCCTGAAACGCAGAGAATCGATTTTGATTCAGCATTCCTTTTTCGATCGACTGATCAGATAAAACCACATTCTACTTTGATCTTTTATTTATTCCATGATTAACCAAGGAGCCCCAACATGAGTGAAGCGCCCAAGAATGTCTCATCCCGTCGCGAGTTTTTAAAGAATTCAAGTCGACTCGCAGCCGGGGCTTCTGTTTTGGCCGGGGCTGCGATCCCCCATGTTTACGCAGCCGAAGATAATACCATCAAAATTGCCTTGGTCGGATGCGGCGGTCGCGGAACAGGTGCAGCAGCTAACGCACTCTCGACCACCAGCGGTCCGATTAAACTGGTCGCCATGGCGGATGTTTTCGATAACCGACTGGAGACCAGTTATAACAGTCTCAAAAAATCGTTTGGTGACAAAGTCGATGTTCCCGAGGATCAGAAATTTATTGGCTTTGACGGATATGAAAAAGCAATCAGCTGCCTCAGCCCGGGAGACGTCGTTCTGCTGGTAACACCACCTGCGTTTCGCTGGGTGCAATTTGGATATGCCATCGAAAAAGGCATCAACGTTTTCATGGAAAAACCGATTACCGTTGATGGCCCCAGTACTCGCAAGATGTTTGAACTGGCTAAAAAATCGGAAGCGAAAAATCTCAAAGTCGGCGTGGGACTCATGTGCCGTCACTGTAAAGCACGACAGGAACTTCATGATCGCATCAAAGATGGGCAGATCGGCGATATCCTGGAACTGCGAGCCTACCGGATGGCAGGTCCCACAGGTTCTGCTGCAACAGGCCCAAAGCCAGAGAAAATGAGCGAGCTGCTCTATCAGATCCAAAGATTTCATGGCTTCCTCTGGGCCAGCGGTGGAGGTTTCAGTGACTTCCTGATTCATAACATCGACGAAAGCTGCTGGATGAAAGATGCCTGGCCCGTTCAGGCCGATGGTTCCGGCGGCCGCCACTATCGCGGCGATAATGTCGATCAGAACTTCGACAGCTACAGTGTGGAATACACGTTTGCCGACGGAACGAAAATGTTCCTCAGAGGCCGCACCATTCCCGGCTGCCGTCAGAAATTTGCGAGCTTTGCACATGGCACCAAAGGCCTGGCCGTCATCTCGACTTCGGCACATCATCCCGCTAAATCCCGTATTTACAAGGGGTATAATGAAACCGATGAAAATCTGCTGTGGGCCTATCCGCAGCCGGAACCGAATCCGTATCAAGTCGAATGGGATGACCTGATCAGCGCCATTCGTAATAACACGCCTTACAACGAAGTACAGCGCGGCGCCGAAGCCAGCCTCGTCACTTCGATGGGCAGAATGGCCGCTCATACAGGGCAAGTCGTGACCTACGATGAAATGCTGAACTGCGAACAGGAATTTGCACCTGACGTCGACAAGCTGACGATGGATTCGCCTGCTCCTGTACTGGCCCGCGCCGATGGCTCCTATCCGGTACCACTGCCAGGTATTTTGAAACGACGCGAATATTAAAATTCGCCGGTCAGCCTTCAGGTATGACCTAAAACTTCCACTGCCTGGCGGACTCCAAATTGACCTCGGAGTCCGCCGGGTAACGGAGTTTTCAAGTAGCTCATGCATCCATCTCATCCGCCCTTCGCTCTCCTTTGCGACATCCGATTTGATCCCCCTCAAATTTGCTTGACACATCCAAATCTTTCCGAATTTCTATTTTCCCCCCTGATTTTCTGCGTTTTTTGACAGCTTGACATAATCGCGATCCTCTGCAGAATGCGCTGCAAGAGTCGCGCGCACGAGCGAAAGTTTTCTCTCATCGCTGAAAACTTCTCATCCTGTGAATCGGGTCACTATAAAACCGTCTCGTTTTTCGTACCGCGAGGGTGAACCGACATCAGATATTCCATTCATTCACTGGTTTTTGCGACAACTTCAAACGGTATCAACAACAGATCAACGACAGGCCCCAGCCACTTCATCAGCTTCCACAGTGACGCTGTTTCCATTCACTGGAGAAACTCTGCTTGACCCCCTCACGCCCTTCATGATGATGTACCGCTGTCGTCACGTAACATAGAACCTGTTCCAGCAGAAAGCACCCCCATCCAATTCATGGCAGCACCCCCTGATGCAACATCCTATCCGATATCACCCGACACGCAGTAACTGAATCAGCAGCACTCCTCCCGGTTTTCATCGGTTAAAAATCCACGGCTGAAAGCGTTCGGACACAAGGGTCACACTTTTATAAACAGTGATCTCACTTCACTTAAGGAAACGCAGCGCACCGCCGGAGAAAACGTGACCGGAAGCCGGCATCGCAAAATCCTTGCCTGGGCGCTTTCACAACTCGAAAAACAGCGCCAAAAAGAAAAATTGACAAAATCGGGAGAATTCCACAATCAATGATTGCCTTTTTGAGAAATCAGCTGTAGATTCTCTTTTATGTGGGTTTTTTACCCAATTGATCTTTGAAAACTAGTTGATTGTGGGTTACCCGCCCAGTACAATACTGACTCGGCTCTCAACTGTTGAGATTCGAGATACGTGTCCCCCTTTTGCAGGCTGGCCATGAGCGGCGAAACATTTATTACGGGAGAAACGAAGCGAACGGTCGATGACCGGTTTCGTATTTCACTTCCCGTAGAAATGGCTCAAGCCATTACCGACGAATCCGGGGAGACGATGCTGACCAAGGAACGTGCAGGATGTCTCAGCCTCTGGAAGGCTGCCGACTGGCAAGTCCGGCAACAGCAGGGTGTGGATCTGATTAAACAAAAGATCCAGGCACACCGTCTGGAAAATCGGTGGGATGAAGTGCAACGGCTGGGGCGATTACTGTCGACCAGAAATCGTACCATCCAATTGGCAAACCGATCTCGCTGTACGATTCCGGAAGGCTTTCGCGAGTTTCTGGGCGTTCAACCAAATCAGGACGTCATGATTATCGGCGCAGTCATCTGCGTTGAAATCTGGAATCCGGTCGCCTGGCAGAATCTGCTCGAGCAGGATATGCCTGAATTTGGAACACTCTTTAAAGAACTCTCTGGTTAACCCACCAACTGACAACAATACACATTGTTCTTCAGCGTCTTTGACTACAGGAAAAGTGAGCGACTCATTCAGTATCCCCATCACATCCGATATCCCTAAAGGCTTAAATTCCATGGAAGGTCTTTTTGGCACGGATGCCGTTTTCTTTTCTTAGGTCAAATACGTTTCCCCATTCTCAATCTCAGGCAATTTTGAGAATGGGGATTTTTTATGCGCCGACCCAAGCCCGGATCAATCAGCAGAGGAGACTTCGTCTGCCAGAAGTTTCGCGAATTTTCTGCCTGTCACAGACAGCGGATAGTCTGCAAGTTCGCTGACCGTCACCCATTGATAGGCAGACTGCCCCTCGTCTCCTTCGCCAGCAGCAACAGCGCGGCTCGCCTCAGCCGACTCAACCTGCGCCACAAAACAGAGCAGACGAATCTTATAGCGGGTCACACTATGCCGAATCTCAGCTGCAAAACGCCGAACCGCTGCCCGGACCCCTGCCTTTTCCATTAAATACGCTTCCAGACGGGGAATCACCGCTGCCGATAATCCCGCCGGAATCTCAGCCTCGTATTTCTGCCACTGAGCTTCATCGGCAAACAGCCGTTTTTGCCCGTTTGATTTTTTCCGAACCACTGCAGGATGCGCGCGACCATTCATTTCTTCAAACGTCAAACGGGGGAAATCCCACAAACCCGCCCAGCGTTCTCCCGGCATTCGCTGGCGTATCATCACCTTCTCCCCCGCGAAGACGGCAATACTGGCATCCGTCAGAGGCGTAATTTCGGGACGCGCTTTCGGCAACGGTATCTGATGCTGCCGCTGCTTGAGAAATGCTTCACACCCCGCGCTGGCAGGACAGACATCACATTCCGGATTTTGAGGCGTGCAGATCAGACTGCCCAGGTCCATCAGCGCCTGATTAAAAACACCCGGCGACTTGCGCGGCAGGATCAACTCCGCAAATTCCCACAACTGATTTTGCCCCCCCTTCGAGCGGGGATCTTCCTCAAGCCCGATCAGCCGCGAGTAAAGCCTTAACGTATTCGCCTCGACAATCGGAGCCGGCTGGTCATAAGCAAACGAACAAATGGCTCCCGCCGTATAACGGCCGATTCCCGGCAGCGCCTGCAACGCTTCCACCGTCCTAGGAAATACGCCCTGAAATTCCTCAACGAGCATTTTGGCCGCTTTATGGATATTCCGCGCGCGGCTGTAATAACCGAGCCCTTCCCAATGCTGCAGCACTTCACTCTCCTCGGCTCTCGCCAGGAGCTGCACATCGGGAAAACGATCCATAAATTTTTCAAAGTAGGGAATGACGGCCGCCACCACGGTTTGCTGCAGCATGATTTCACTGATCCAGACCGCATAAGGGTCATTCAGCCGCCGCCAGGGCAAATCGCGCTGGTGAGTCGCATACCACGACAATAACTGCCGACGAAATCCCCGCCGCCGTTTTGTATCAAATAACGCATCCAGCTCAGACATGGAATCCCAGCGAACGAACTCTTAAACCGGTGAGAGAAAACGGAAATCAAACATTATTGAGGTGCAGCGTAACGATGTGTTGGCACGGGTCTGCCCGGACGAAAACTTTGTGTCTGACGAAACTCCAGCTTCGCATTCAAGGTCTTCGCACAACTCTGCAACACAGCCATGACCTGCTCTTCCAATGCATCCGGATCACAGGCCACACGCGCATTCACGATCAGATCCACCTCGTTCACCGTGCAGTCGGAAGCCAGTGACAATTTGGGTTTGCTGTCATTACTCACCAGATTCGCCACACCAAAAAAACCTTCCCACAAACCGATGGTCTTGAGATGCGCCGTCTCGACTCCCTTTTCTTTGAAGGAAACCTGCAACTGCGAAATGACATCCAGTAATAACTGATCCAGCGAAAAGGCCGTTTCGGATGAGACACGCACGCTGCTGTTCAACCAGCCCAGCTCCGCTTCGCCCTCTGCGTAAATGTCATAATCAATGTCGAGAATCTTACTCCCGAAATCGCCATCCTGTTCCAGAAACTCAATCAAGCCCTCAAAGCCTTCTCCAGTCAGCGCGGAGGTCCTGAGTACCGGGGTTCCCGGAAAATTCTCGTCAATCAGCGTTGTGAGTTCATCCACTTCTTCCGTCGACAGTTCATCAATGCGATTAATCAGAATCAGATCCGCTTCTTCCAGTTGTTTTTTCAGAATGTAGGCCGCCTTCGGAGAAAACCCGGAGCCTTTGTCATTTTTCAAAATCTTCTTACCATGACTGGGCTTCATCAGCACGGCGTAAGGGTGAATCGAAAACTCGGCGTCAAACAGGCGCTTGATGGGTTGAATCACCGTCGCCACCAGATCGGTACAACTGCCGACCGGTTCTGCCAGAATCACATCCGGTTTTGATTTTGCCCCCAGCTCTTCGATCGTCTCCATCAGCGCATTAAAGTGACAGCAGAAACAGGCCCCTGCCACTTCGCCGACATGCAGCCCCTGTGAACGCAGCGCATTCGTATCTACCAGATCCGCAGCTTGATCGTTAGTCACTACCCCCACATTCAATCCCTGGTCGGTATAATATTTTGCCAGTCTGCCCAGGGTCGTGGTTTTTCCAGCGCCTAAAAAGCCGCCTACCATAATAAATTTGATCTGATGTGACATGCTCGACTCACTCACTAATGGAAGTTGCTTTTGGGACTACAATTATCTAAACCTGCCAACCCGCCCCGGTCGCCGTTCGCAAAAGTACGCTATACATAGTTTACTCAAACATTCTTAAGTACAATACTACCTCGTTCACGAATTCCGATTTCGTCCATAAAAACCAAATTCAGCTATCGAAGCTTATGAACAGTTTATCCCAAGAAAAACCTGCCATCCTGGGGGGAACCCCCTGTTTTCCAGCAGGTCCCCCTGAGTGGCCTTTTCCGGATCAGGCGGTCAACCAGGTTTTACAGGAGACGCAACAAACCGGCTCCTGGGGGAAATATCAGGGGCCGTATTCAGAGCAGTTACAACAGGAACTTGCTGCCCTGCATCAGAAGGAAGAAGTGATTCCCTGCTCCAGCGGAACGGTCGCCGTCGAACTTGCTCTGCGAGGGCTGGGCATCGGAAAAGGGGATGAAGTCATTCTGGCCGCCTATGACTTCGAAGGAAATTTTAAAAATATTTTGACGGTCGGCGCCACGCCGATGCTGGTTGACGTCGACAGCAGGAACTGCAATCTGGATATCAGCCTGCTGGAACAGGCGATCACAAAATCTACCAGATGTATCCTGGTCTCCCACCTGCACGGCGGTCTGGTCCCCATGCAGACGGTGTGTGATCTGTCAAAAAAAAGAGGGATTCCCGTTATTGAAGATGCCTGCCAGATACCGGGCGCCCTGATTGAGGGGCGTTTTGCCGGCAGTGGCGGTGATATCGGCATCCTCAGTTTTGGTGGCAGCAAATTACTGACGGCAGGACGAGGTGGAGCATTATTGACCTCTTCACCACAAATCGCTCAGCGGGTCCGGCTCTATTCCTACCGCGGAAATGAGGCCTATCCTCTGACAGAGCTGCAGGCGGGTTTGCTCATTCCTCAGCTAAAGTCACTGCAGAAGCACAATCAAACGCGTCGCGAGAACGTGAATCACCTGCTGCTGCAACTTGGGAAAAACTCCGGGCTGACAGGTCTGGTCAATGCAGAGCACATGAATACCGATTCGTCGTGCCCCGGTTATTACAAATTAGGCTTCCTGTATCACCCCGAACTCTTTGCAGGCGTGTCCCGGGAGCTGTTCTGCCAGTCAATGCAAGCTGAGGGAATTGCCCTGTATCCGGGATTCCGGGCATTACACGCCATTCACAGTCGCAGACGTTTCAAACAGGCCGGTGAGCTGCCAATCGCGACTGCCTGCGATCACAGCCTCGTTGTATTGCATCATCCGATCCTGCTGAAGGATCAGAAAAATATGGATATGATCGCCCGGGCAGTAGTTCGCATTCGCCACCATGCGGACGCAATCGCTCAAATCGCAAACCCGAGTTCAGATTGACCGTAGCACGTCTCCACGCCCATTGAGACCGGGCAGCATGAAAGAACCTCTGTGGCGGTTTCGTTGATTGTTTGCTGTCGGAGACGCATCACGGTCTACATAAAAAAAGCAACGGTGATTCAGTTGAATCACCGTTGCTTTGAATTGACCCCAAGGGGATTTGAACCCCTGTTTTCGGGATGAAAACCCGATGTCCTGGGCCTAACTAGACGATGGGGCCAATGCGAAAGAGTAATCTAAGGTTTCCGTCGGATAAGTCAAGCGGACGACGTAAACAGAATCCATCTTCTCTAA
>NZ_CALFPF010000440.1 GCF_937919775.1 uncultured Gimesia sp. | reverse complement strand
AAGACAAATTCCGGTGAATTCAACAGCGTCCAGAGCAAGTCTTCATAGCGATTCCGCCAGTCGTCTTTCAGACGCTGCGTCGGCGGATCCCCCTTTTGAACCGCATGCTCAAGCTCGACCTTAATTTCATTCGCCCGCGAATTCACATGGTTTGACCAGCCAACCAGATTGCGTGGCAGCGGTTCGCGGCTGACAATCCCGGCATTCACGTTAATGCGATCGGCATAACCGGGCTGCAGCAGTTCCAGAAACATTTGCCGTTCGCTGCCAGACGGCTGGCGCGTGAGCGTTTTCATGAAGGTCTGACTGATCAACTCTTCTACAGGCTGGTTCTGCAAGGCGAGTTTCGTGAAATCGCTGTCGTCGGAAAGTCGAGTGAAGCGTTTGCCAATCAGACCGTTGGCAAGAATCGCCGGCTGTAATGCGGTCGATGAATACTCGCGGACGGTCATCGGGTTCTGCCGCGTATCGCGCCAGCCGAAGGTTGTCATCAACGTAATAAACGGCTCGCCAAAGGGAAGCGCCAGACTGGGGCGATCGCGTTCATTAGAAGGGGATGTGAATTCCCACGCGCGACGCGGCGTTCCCAAGTCGAGCGAGTTGTGATAATCGCGGGCTCCGTCAATGTCGATACACATCCTGCCGGCGTCCAGCGGCTTACCGCAAATCGCAAACAGGGAATCCACAATCTGCTCGGCTTCCATGCGGCGTAAAACCGGTGAGGAAAAATTATAAGTCGCATCGACCAGCGATTCAATTTTGGTCATGTCTGTTACCACCTGTCGCTGATACAGGTCTGATTCAAAAATCAGACGTGACAGGTATTTCAGATCGTAACCGTGAATGACAAATTGTTGTGACAGGTATTTGAGCAATTCAGGATGGGAAGGTTCCTGTCCGTCCCAGTCGTCAACGGGTTCTACGAGACCGTGTCCGAGATAGCGCTTCCAGACGCGGTTCACAATCACATTTGCAAAACGCTCGTTCTGCGGCGAGGTGATAATGGCCGCCAGTTGTTCGCGGGTATCTTTGGAAGACCGCAGATAATTTTCCGGAAATTTGCCCGGCTTGACCAGATCTTCAAACGTCCATTTTGGCGTGACATTTTCGCCCGGTAATAACGTCACTGAAACGAGCATCGAATTTGACTTGGGATCAAAGCCAGGTATCGAACTGGTTTTGGGAACTCCCTGGGGAGACCGCTTTAACATCGCTGCCAGGCTGAAGAGATCACGCTGCTTGAAATCATGAAAGGGTGCATCGTGACAGCGGGCACACTTCATATTCAGCCCCAGAAATGCTTGACCAATAATGTGTGCTTTTGCCGCCATCGGGGCATCGTTCTGGGAAGCCATTTCAAAGCCGGCCGGACCACCAAAGTATTTACTGCCATCCATCATCACCAGTTCGGTCAGGAAACGGTCAAAAGGCTTGTTGTCATAGAACGATTCGTGAATCCACCAGCGGAAGGGTCCCGTGTTATTCAAAGTCGGATTCAAGATATTGGGATTCTCAGCCAGCACGTCCTGCCAATAGCCGACCCAGTTGTCGGCCCAGGCTGGATCGTTGACCAGTCGATTTATCGCATTCGCACGGCGTGATTCCGGCTTGTCGGCCAGATATTCCTCAATCTGTTTTGGTGAGGGAACCGTTCCCGTGGTATCGAGGGACAAGCGTCGCAGGAAAGCGAGATCATTCAGCAGCGGAGATTGAGCGACTTTTTCTGTTGCCAGTCGCTGATTGATAAAGTGATCGATGGCATTGCTGGCTCGCAGGCCTTTTGCAGCAGCGGGTACTTTGACCTGAGGCTGTTTGAGTGTTTCTTTTTTGGCGAGCTGATGCCGCCAGTCCCAGTACTGATCCTCTTTCGCGGAAGTTTCCCGGCGACGTTTCGCATTGACGGCGATTTGATCGTAGCGGTACTGACGCTCGAAGGGCAACCAGTCTGCATCCGTCAGCATCACCACTTGATCAGACGGAGTCAGCAGTTGAAAATCTTTGCCGAGATCGCCGATAAAGAGGGCGGTTTCTCCGAAATCGGGCCGATGCCGAGAACCGCCCACGATCATTTCGAACCGCACGCGATGCGGTTTGCCGTCTCCCGTGTATTCGATTACTTTTTCGGTATCGCCTCGGTGCAACGGACGAATGTGCGGCGCCAGGCTCCGATCGACATCGTAAACTTTGTCGTGACCACTGTCGGTAATATTGTGGAAACCGGTTTCTGCAACCAGCTTGTCGTCGATATACAACCGCGACGCATTACGGGCGCGGACCAGAATCCGTTTTTTGCCTGAGGGGAGTGTCATCCGCGACATCGCCCGCACCAGGAACGGATCAGGCCGATCGATTTTCACGCCCCGTGCCGAGTAACGGTTGGGAATTTCGATCAAAGCGAAGTGGGGCTGCGTGAACGTTTCTGCAAGACGGGGCGGACGAAAGCTCCAGGACTTCTGATTGGGAATCCCTTCATAGACATCCACCTGCACCCGGTCGCCGGGAATCGCGGTCCAGTCGACGTTCGGCTGGGGAGCGACATATTTAAAGTGCGCCGCAATCTGCGTAGCGGACAGCGCTGTTCGATAGAGGGCGACTTCATCCATTTGACCATCAAACGAACTGTTGGCCGATCCGCCCATGGAAGAGCCGATCCAGAGTTCATCGTCATCGACGACCGGCGTCCGCGAAGTATCGCCGCCCACATCCCATTTTCCGGATACGGACTTACCATCAATATAGGCTTTCAAACTTTTCTGTTTCGCAAACGTGTAAGTCAGCGCCACATGGTGCCAGTTGTGGGCACTGATGCCGGCACCGGTGGAAGTCCAGCGGTGGTAGGTCGGCTTCGTTTCGTTCTCCTCAGGCTGCGTGCAAAACAGAAAACTGATTTCGGAACCGGTCACTCTCAGACCATAGTTCTGATTGTCCTGGGCTACTCCTTTTCGATGTGTACGGCCTTTCCCGAGAATATAGGAAAATCGCCCGGCTTTTGTGGAATTCAGATTTACCCAGGCTTCGATTGTGATCGCATCGCCGGCGGTGAAATCCAGTGGACTTCTTTCACCCGGATCGACCACACGCAGGAAACCGGCTCCCGGATCGAATCCGGCGGCCTGGTTGTTGGCGTTGAACAGGGGGAATTCGGAAGGACGAGGCCCGGCTGACGGTTTAGCCAGCTGACCGCTCATCAGCGCTTGCACAGGCTCGGATTTTTCTTGATCAGCCACAACGCTGCCGTAACCTTCAGGAACAGGCGTCTCAAAATCCCAGTAGAGCACCGGCTGGTCTGAAAGAATCAGCGCCCGATAACTGGTCGGGGTTGTCGCTTTGGTACTTTTTTCTTTTTGCGCGTAGGACGGGCTGGCAGACAGAGGCAGGGCGAACAAAAGACCCAGCAGGCAGAGGAAACGCTTAACGAATGCCAATTGGTTCATAGCGGGCCATTCCAGACAGTCAGGTTCTCAGTAGAGAGGTCAACGCGGGCGAGTTTTGTCAGAATCAGGGTCATGCCGGACTCGACAAACCCACTGTACACAAGAATGTTGCAATGTAGTAAATCGTGATCTGGTCTAATATACCGAGACACCCGATGATCTCACTCCAAATAAACGCTGATTATTAAATTTGTGAAATTTTTAAGAGAGAGCCTGCCTTTTTGTGAGATTCCCTATTTTCTGGTATATAAAAGCAAAGAATTTTAACACGACCGGACTCCGGTGGTACTTAGAATGGGGTCACCATCACCTTGAAGCCTGAAGAGACGGAAAGCTTTGTTCAACTTCTAACAGCTAATCAGAGCTTGCTTTACGCTTATATTCGATCTCTGCTGCCGGATTCACAATCGGTACAGGATGTTCTTCAGGAAACGAATATGGTGCTCTGGCGGCGTTCTGAGGAATTCGAAGCGGGAACCAACTTCATAGCCTGGGCGTGTAAAGTCGCTTACTTTCAGGTCCTGGCTTTTTATCGTGACAACAAACGGGATTCCATGGTATTTAATGTGGAACTGGTATCGATGTTGGCTAAACAGAATGAAGAGAAACTGGCCGGTTCCCAGGACCTGCAGCGGATTCTCTCACGCTGTCTTGCCAAACTGCCGGAACAAAGCCGTCGCCTGATTCAGGAACGATATGCGCCAGGCGCATCGGTACAATCGATTGCGAAAGAACAAGGGCGTTCCGTGGGCGCTGTTTCCCAAATGCTTTATCGGATTCGCCAACTATTACAAGAGTGCGTTCAAAAAACACTTGCCAGTGAGCAGGGAGAGAATTTGTCATGAATCAAAAGCGCCAACCACACCACGATCAGAAAGATCCCCAGGAAATCGTCTCCGCATTTCTCGATGGTTTACTCACCGATGAGGAAAACCGGGATTTTCTGGCCGGTCTCGAATCGGACGAAGCGGCCCGCGATCTTTATCTGCAAATGATGAATACCGATTCGCTGCTGCAATGGGAACAGGGGCAAACCGAACCGCTGCCGGATCTGTTCTGCCTGACACCGGAAATTAAAGTTGCTTCCACGAACGTCGACCCCGGCGTGGTCTCGGCGCGAAAGCAACTGGCTTTCATGCGTTATGCTCTGGCGACCACGGTAGTTGTCTGCCTGTTCCTGACGATGCTCCTGGTCATGGAAGGCACTCCCACACAGGCGGTCGCGCGGCTGGATTCCAGTGACGGAGTTCCCTCTGCCATGATCATTGAGGAACATCATCCTGTCTGGGAACAGACAGAGTGGACGCAGGATGTCAGCAAACCGCTTGTTCCGGGCTGGTTAAAATTAAAGTCAGGACAGGCTTTGATCGACTTTTTGAGCGGTACAACGATCGCGTTGCAGGGACCTGCCGAGCTGGGTGTGAACTCGGATGATCGCGCCTATTTAAAATCGGGCCGCTTAGCCGTTGTCGGAACATCACGGCCTCACGATTTCACGTTGACGACCGCTAATCTGACGATTCTGTCGCAATCGGCCAACTTCGGGCTGGCGGTGACCCCCGATGATCAGACCGAACTGCATGTTTTCCAGGGGAGTGTTACTGTTTCACAATCGCAGTCACAACCCAAAGCAGAGATCGTTCAGGATGTTACACCGGAAGCCGCTGATTCAATCACCGTGGAAGCCGGACAGTCAATTGTCTTTGATGACAGCGGGCAGGAAGTAGTTCGTCAACTGGCGGACCAGAGTGCTTTCCCTACCCGAGATCAGTTTTCTGTCGCGGATCCGCCCGGCGACATTCCAGCCATCGACTTTGCCGCACACAAAATTCAGCCTTATAGTTTTCAGGACGGACAATATGATTTACCAACGGATTACCAGCTCATCGAGCAGGGCAAAGGCATTCGCCTGTGGGGGAACGCCTGGAAGACACTGGAAGTCAACAAAGAAATCACGCCTGACACGGTGATCGAATTCGATTTTCGCTCCTCGCATCAAGGTCAGATTCACGGTTTTGGTTTTGACACCGATATGCAGTACGGTAAACAGAATCATGTGTTCCAGATTTACGGCTACGAAGCCTGGTCGCACATCGGACAGCAGTTTAACACGTATACGGGAACCGGCTGGAAACGCTTTCGGATTCGCGTCGGACGTTACCTGACAGGCAAATACCGCTATCTGCATTTTATCGCCGATGAAGATGTGATTGCCCGTGCCGAGAGCCAGTTTCGCAATGTGCGAATTTACGAAGCGCCGACGAACAAGTAATCAGATCTGATAGCGCCGCTGCTTTAATGCCCGATGTCCAGTGTGGGATTGGGCTCTTCTGCTTCGGGTGAGGGGGGATCGTCTTTCCAGCCGCCGAGAATCAGAAAGGTGGCGGCGAACAGCAGATAACCGACGCCGATGCCTGTGGCGCGGAAGGTGAAGCCATCGAGGTTATCTTTTGTGAACGCCAGCCGAAAATGGATGTCGTTCCCCATGATTTCGTACGCATTCGTGAGACCGACAAACGCAAACAACGCCGCAATCACAGACCAGACCGCAGCAGAGCGATACTTGCCGTCAATCAGGCAGGCACAAATGGCAGCCAGGATCATGCAGGTAAAAATAAAACCGCGTTCCATCACCACCAGCCCGTGCACCAGAAAACCATTCACTTCGGTAAACAGATTCGCAGACAGAATCTCCTGCAGCGATTTGCCCCCGCCAACAAGCAGAGTTCCCTGCATGATGGTTGCGCCCCAGGCGGCAATCGCCGGAAACAATCCCAATGCGACAGCTGGCGCGTGACGTTTGGGAGACGCCTGAAATGCCTGAGCGGTGATCACCATGCCGATCCAGAGCACAATTGCGATTCCGGCTTCGAGAGGAATAATTTTGCTGATGACGCCTGTTGTTCCCGTCAGACAGATCAACATAAAAAAGACACCATTCAAGATGGAATAACCGGCACGCGAGCCCATCTCTTTCCAGCCGGGATGTCCGATATAAATCGTTGTGGGAAAACAACTGCCGAGCAGCGACGCGACAATGGTTCCCACGCCGTTGGCCAGCATCGCCGGTTTTGCAGGATAACTGTCGCCGGCGGCTTCAGCAGATTCGATGTTCTGCATACTTCCGATCACGTTGAACAGGCCCATCGGAAAAATGACCGACATGTAACCGAGCCATTCACCGGGTTCTTTGAGTAACTCCCACAGCGCGGAACCCGCGAAGTGCGGCGGATACCAGCCCCACTGACCCCAGGCCGTTTTGATGGCCGCGGCACTCATCGGAGAACCTTCCATGAGCTGCGGAATCACTTCAGGAAGTACCCAGGCGCAGATGGTGCCGACGATAATCGCCAACAACCCGCCGGGGATACGAAAGGGAAGTTTCGTACGGGAAAAGAGAGTCAGTAACACCACGGCGGCAGGCAGCATGGCAATCAGCGGTCTCTGATAGATTTTCAAGGCAAACGTCATCGAAATGAAGCCGATGGCGATGCCCGCGAGTGTGGACAACAGGGCGGCGCGGGGAGTCAGCTTGCGCACCCGATCTGCGACGAATGCACCCAGACATTCAATCACGCCGCTACCGAAACAGGCCAGCAAACCCATTTGCCAGGCCGCTTCGGCACTATTGGTACGTTGATAAACGGGCACCATCACAAAAAAAATATAAACCAGCAGTGAGGGAGTATTAATTCCATAAGGGAGCGCACAAACATCGCTCCGGTTTTCCCTTTTCGCCAGCTGATGCGCCTGCCAGGAGTAAAAAATATTCCCGAACAGAATACTCAGCGCGGCTCCGGGGAGAATGTACTGCAGCAACAAATCTGAGTCAGCAGAGATACCACACAGTCCACACAACGCCACGATTAATAGAAGCTGGACGAGGTTATCGATCATTAAGGCGAAAAAACCGTCCAGGTCGCGTCGTACGAAGAGGGGGTAATTACTGTGCTTCATTTCAACTAAGCAGTTCCTTGATATCATCCTGTGTGAAAGGACGTTTCAATCGCGCGCCCAGTTGCGAGACAATGCGGGCGGCGGCGTGGGAGGCCAGATGACCGGCCTGATGCCAGGTCATGCCGTTGGTAATACCATACAGAATACCGGCAGCATACATGTCTCCGGCGCCGGTAGTATCAATGGCTTCCGTCTGAACCCCTTCAATGGGAATGACGCGTCCCTCATGCATCAGAATCGAACCGTCGGGGCCCAGCGTCAAAGCAAGATTGGGGACATGTTTGTGAATCACCTGAGCACAGTCGACCGCATCGTGTTTTCCGGTCAGGCTGCGGGCCTCTTCCAGATTACAGAACAGCAGGTCGACAGGACCTTCGATCAGTTGCTGAAATTCTTCCCGATACAAATTGATCAGAAACGGATCGGAAACGGTAAACGCGACTTTCACGCCATGTTTTTTTGCCAGTTCAATCGCACGATAGGCGGCCTGCTTCTGGGTTTCTCCCGTAAACAGATAACCTTCGACATAGACATATTTTGAATTCTTGATGTGTTCTTCGTTTAAATCTTCGACGCTCAATGTGGCAGACACGCCGAGATTGGTCAACATGGTCCGCTGTGCGTCTTTCGTAATCAGAACGACGCAGGTTCCGGTCTGTCCGGTCGGGGAAGGAACCACATCGATGGTCACACCCAGTTTCCGCATGTCGGCCAGATCGAATTCGCCCAGCATATCGCTGGCAACTTTACCCGCGTACGCTGCTTTTCCCCCAAAATCGGCGACTCCCAGCACGGTGTTGGCGGCAGAACCGCCGGCAGATTGAGAAATCGGGGCTCCATCGAGGGCTCCCAGTACTTTTTGCTGGGCTTCTTCATCAACCAGGGTCATGATGCCTTTGGCATATCCCAGTTTTTCCAGTGTGGCATCTGAGACGCGCGCCTGAATATCGACCAAGGCGTTTCCAACGCCATATACATCGTATTGCATGTTTTACCTTAAACTGACGGATTCAGAATCTATTTAATTCGATCTTTTCGAAGGCAAGAAAGAAGTCCAGATCAACATTTTTCACAACGTGCAGATCATAACCAATCATCATTCAATGGGAAACCACAGAGAGTAACCATCTAATCAGTTTGAAAAAAGCAGTCAGGTCACTACTATATAGGCAGGAATCCAGGAAGCGTTCCCATCCGGGGCAGTTCTGCTGCAAGTGAAATGATTTTTAGTCCGGATTCCCCAACAAAAAATACACGAGAAATTGACTCGATTCACCGCATCAACAATTGAAGGATGCCTTAAGCATGACGAACTCCTCATCTGCGAATGACTTGCTGTACTCACTACCACCCATCGGTGGAAATCCCTCAACGCGCCCTAACCAGACGAATCCGGGAAGTTTCGCGAATCCACCGCAGATTGCACCGGGAGTCAAAGGCGCTTTGACGTTTTCTTCCCCCGATACCCCGGGTATGCCTGCTGTCTCAGACAAAACCGCCTGGGATTTCATGCCGGAAGGCTGGGAACGGAAAGCCGGCTTTGAAGAAAATTACGAAACCGCAGATGCCTGGACCCCTCCGGCTGATTTTCTGCCGGTCACTCAACTGGAACTTGCCCGCTGTGGAACGATCACTCCGGAAATGGAACGGGTTGCGGAACGGGAACCCCATCTGACCGCCGAACAGATTCGCGACGAAATCGCCGCCGGTCGCATGATTATCCCGGCCAACAAAGTTCACCTCGGGTACAAGCTCGATCCGATGGCGATTGGCCGCGCTTCAAAAACGAAAATCAATGCCAACATGGGCGCCTCGCCGGTTTCTTCAGGCACGGACGAAGAAATTGAAAAGTTAACATGGGCTCAGAAGTGGGGCGCGGATACGGTGATGGATCTTTCCACGGGAGGAGACATCGACGGCTGTCGGCAGGCGATTATTCAAAACAGTACGGTCCCCATCGGCACGGTCCCCATTTATTCAATGATCATTGCCCGTCGTCTGGAAGACCTGGATCACGCCAGCATTTTGCAGATGCTCACACACCAGGCAAAACAGGGTGTGGACTATTTCACGATTCACGCCGGCGTATTGCAGGAGCATTTGACTTTAGTGGCTCAACGGTTGATCGGCATTGTCAGCCGCGGCGGTTCGCTCCTGGCGAAATGGATGCTGCATAACCAGCGTCAGAACCCGATGTATGAGTTGTGGGATGATATCTGCGAAATCATGCGGGAATACGACGTCAGTTTTTCCATCGGCGACGGTTTACGTCCCGGCGGACTGGCGGACGGCTCGGACCGTGCGCAACTGGCCGAGTTGTGTGTGCTGGGTGAATTGACCGAACGTGCCTGGAAAAAAGGGGTGCAGGTCATGATTGAAGGTCCGGGACACATTTCCTTCGACCAGATCGAATTCAACATGAAGCTCCAGCGAACACTGTGTCACGGTGCGCCGTTCTACGTGCTGGGTCCTTTAGTCACAGACATTTTTCCCGGCTACGATCATATCACGAGCTGCATCGGTGCAACCGCAGCCGGCTACCACGGCGCGAGCATGCTGTGTTATGTGACGCCAAAAGAACACCTCGGTTTACCGAAAAAAGACGACGTCAAACAAGGTTGTATCGCTTATAAAATTGCCGCGCATGCGGCTGATGTGGCGCTGGGTATTCCGGGAACCCGCGATCGCGACGATGACTTGACGGAAGCCCGGGCTGCTTTGAACTGGGAAAAACACTTCGAGTTGAGTTTCGATCCAGATACCGCACGTGCTTTGCACGACGAAGATCTGGACGTCGACACGGATTTCTGCGCCATGTGCGGCCATGACTGGTGCAGCGTTCGCATCTCGAAAGAGATTCAGGAATTCATGTCGGGCAAATCGGAAGATTATGCCTGGGACAAGGCCAAGAAAACGTTACCGTTGACCGCCGAACAGCAGGAAATTCTGGAGAAGCGAGGCGTGCTCAGTCCGGATCAGATTCACAAACTGGCTTCGAAAGTCAAACAGGAAATGACCGGCGATCAGGACAAAGCATCGTGTCACAGCGATTATGTCGCTCCCGAAGAAGCACAACAGATGCAGACGTCTAAAGCGCTGCCGGTGTTGAATCAACGCCCGTAGCGGCAGTTTCACAGACTGACAGTCGACTGGTTTTTATTACCAGCTAACAGGCTTTGTATTTGGTAAAAATGATTATTTACAATCAGGTTTCTACTTGAAAAATCTATCTGCTGAATCTGTAGTAGCCGCCACTCGCCAGTACAATGACAATGATCAGTTTAACTATTGCCGCCCAAAAATTGGCATTCCCGCTGAATTCTGAGTTACATTTCGGACACGGTGCTTTATTACCATGTCCATCCGCTGAAAACCTCAGACTGCACTTCTCGCAGGTATACATTTTCTCCCGCGTCATAGCTGCACCAGGCATCGAGGAATTGTTAAATGCAACCTGATTATTCGGTGTTTTATTATTGCAGTAAGGACAGGGGGCTGTATGACCTTGATAAAAATCGGTCTTGAAGGTTCGAGAACAGTTCTCACACTTGTAAATCGTATCCGTGTCCTTTAGCCCACAATGCGGACATTGAGAAAAAAACAGTGATTCGGATTGATGACTTTTATTACATAGCGGACAGGTAAACGTGCGCTTTTTGAAGTGTAAATCATCAGTCATCGTAGTGTTAGGATTCTGATTTGAGACGGGACTGTTCCCTGCCATCGCGCCAGAAAATTGACCTGGAATACCCCGATTCATGCCCCCCGGATTGCTATTCCCATTCATTGCCAGCTGGTCTGTCTGTTTCTGTTTGCGTGGTTTGATCAGGCTCAGATCCTGGTCGCTGAAGAATTCCGTGATGAACAGTTCTTCTTTTTTCCCCGTATTGATCACAGCCACGGAATTGCCGTACGCCAACCGGTCGAATTTGCCTTTGAGCTGACGATTGCTGCGATCCGTCCAGATGCGGAACTCTTTTTCGCGCTCTTCAGGCGTTAAGGAAAGTTCGACTCCCTCAACTCCTGCAGGAAAGAAGTTGCCGGGAATTTCTTTTTTCAGACGCTCCTGGACATACTCCTGGTCTTCCGCAGTGAAGTTCGCGTAAGGAAACTCCTGGATCGCTGACGTTTTCGTAATCAACAGAAATACTTTGCCATCTTCCATTTTTATGTAGGAAGCGCCGACAGAATTGCCGATAAGGTCAGTCCACTTACGGTGATCATTCACCCGGAGGATTTGTTTGAGTTTGATTGGAGTGAGGTTCGGATCGAGTGGTTCTCGATAAACAAGTGGCATTTCGTCGAAACGACCGTGCATCTTCAACGTATCCCGCAGCAGTTGCAGGTCTTCATCAATCAGCGTGCCAATAGGCACGCGCGCGAAACCTGCAGTCCGTGTGGCAAAGAGTGCTTCACGGCCGTCAATTCTCGAGAAGATTGCTTCGGACTTCTGCCCCTTTTTATCAGTCCAGACCCGGTAATCACGTAAAACGGCAACGAGCACCGGATCGATTTCCGTATTGGCTTTGACGACACCGGGGTCGTCTCCCTCAGCGGCCTTCGCTTTTGCAGCCGCGGCTACTGCTTCCATTTGTGCTTTTTGTTCCGCGATCTTATCTGCGACTTCTTTGGGAAGATCGGGTATCATCGGAATGACGGACGGTTTCACCATCGACTCAGTTGCAGGTAAATCCTTCGCGGCCCGGTCTCGATATTCTGCAGGCAACCGACTCAGCAAATTATTCCTGCGGTAATATTCAACGACCCAGTTCACGTCCTGCTCGCTGAGTTTGTCGAGCTCAATCTGCAATCCCAGCCCCGAATCTTGGATGAGGATCACCTTTTGCCCGGAAACAGACAGCAACTTGGCCTGATGACTGGTGCCATCCTTCAAAGTCCATTTGCGAACCGTAAACGGTTTATATGATTCGTCCGTCTGCTGTTCCGCAGCCGTCATGTTTTTTTCAGGCTGATCTGGTTTGCTTTCCATTTCCGCCGGTTTCGGAGTCTCTGTCTCCGGTTTTGATTCCGGTGTTTCCGATTGCGGTTTGCGGTATTGCGGAGGCAGGAAGCTCAGTTGTTTTTTTCGCTTATGATATTCATAAATCCAATTCAGATCTTTGACACTCAATTTCTCAAGTGGTACGCGTACGGTTCCCTTACCCTCCAGTTTGAGTGTGACTTCGGGACCGGAAACGATAATCAACTTGCCCGTTGCCTGGGTACCATCACGATACGTCCACGTGCGCTCGGTGAAGCGTTCGTAACTTTCCTCAGCCAAAAGAGGATTTGAGATAAAAAGTGAACACACCATCGCGCACAAAAGGGCAAGTTGTGTTTTTGTAGAATTCATTGTAATCAAACCATACTGAAAAATTGAATACGGCGCGGTTAGGGAAATAGAACTACTGGTAGACTTCTACCACTAAAATAGACGACATACGTTCAATTTGGAATAGAAAATTTCCAAATTCGGGATTTTGGGCAGCGACCCGAAATCCAGAGACGCAAAACCGGCTTAACCGGTAGAGTAAACCATTGCAAAAAGGGCGATTTCAGGGGGAAAATCTAACTCTGTTTTTTCAGGTTTTGTCCAGTTATAATAAGATTTGTGCAGTCAGTGTCTTTGCAGTAATTCATCCAGTCCGATTTCCTGAAATATAAGGAGAGAATATCCCTCTATGATGAAATCTTTAAAGGGGCATTTTTTAATCGCTTCGCGGAAGCTGAATGATCTCAATTTTTATCGATCGGTCGTCTTGATTGTGGAGCACAATGAGAAAGGAGCGACCGGATTGATTTTGAATCGCCCTTCTTCGTTCTCGATCACGAATGCGCTTTCGAGCTATTTTGATCTGCCCAGACTTGAAGACATGGTGTTCACAGGAGGGCCTGTCGAGCCGAACGGCATGTTCGCCTTGCATAACGCAACGGATCTGGAGAAAACACAGGACCCGATTGTTCCCGATTTATTCATGGGCAGCAGCCCGGATGTATTCGAGCAGGTCATCTGGCGCATTGCAGAAGGCGACCCGAATTTGGATTTTCGGATCTTTTTCGGATGTGCCGGCTGGGCGCCCCTGCAACTGGAATCCGAAATATATCGGATGGACTGGCTTTATACACGTGCGACCGTAGAAGACATTTTCGAGCTTGATCCCTATGATATCTGGGACGTTCTGATCGAAAGAGCCATGGCTGAAAAACGCTTTCTGCCACAAGAGACGGCTCACCCTGAGTGGAACTGAAAGCCGAAGCGTGCTGAGAAAAAACGCCCCGCAAAATCATCAACATGAAAAGTAACCTTTCGCATGACGTTCATTAAAATTTCAGATCCGGAAACTGGTTCTTTCGCACACATTTTGCCGGAGCTGGGGTTTAACTGTTATCAGTTTCAGGCGATGGTCGACGGTCAAAGTATTGATGTCATCGATGCCCCTCCGGAATTTCAATACGGCGACCAGCGCCCCAGCAGCGGCGGGATTCCCATCCTGTTCCCTTTCCCGAACCGCATCGCGAATGCACGCTATAAATGGGAAGGCGTCAGCTATGAACTTCCCGCCGACAAAACGTATCATGATAAAATGGGAAATGCGATTCACGGGTTTTGTCTGGATCTGCCCTGGCGCGTCATCCATCAGGAAGAAAACTACGCGATTGCCCAGTTTCAACTAAGCATTGACGGAAAAAACCGTCTGAAATACTGGCCCGGCGACATCTTTATTGAAGTCAGATATGAAGTACGAGGCGCCACCTTGCGCGCCGACATTCGCATCGGCAACCCGGGCAAGACCTCGGTTCCCTGGGGACTGGGAACACACCCTTACTTTAAAGTTCCGTTGTCCGATCAAAGCAGTCTCAAAAATTGCCTGATTGAAGCACCGGCTGCGGAAGAGTGGGTTCTGGAAGATTGCCTGCCGACCGGCGTCAAGAAATCCATACCGGAATCGCATGATCTCCGCGAAGGGGCCTGGCTCGATCAACTGAAACTGGATCACGTGCTGAGCGGCCTGCCGGAAGGGACCGAACAGTACGAATGCCTGATCATGGATGAGCAGGCAGGGCTGGTCGTGTCTCAGGACTACGACTCCCTCTTTTCAGAGCTGGTGGTATTCACGCCCCCCCATCGAAACTGTGTCTGCCTGGAACCTTATACCTGCGTGACCAATGCCATCAATCTGACAAGACAAGATGCCGAAACCGGGCTGCGCGTTTTACCACCGGGGTCGGAGATCAAGACCTGGATTGAAATCCGGGCCGGTAAAGTGACCGTTTGATGATCGTGGAGAGAAACCGGATGCAATGTCGAAATGGAATATGCCTGATCACAGCGCTGTTGGCAGCCTTCCTGTTGCTGCCGTCGGCAACGGTCACCGCTCAGCCAAACAACATTGCACCCAGAGAAACCAACGGAAAGGATTCCGGCGAAACGGATTCGGCAGAACAAAGTCGACAGCAACTACTCGAAATCGAAAAGCAGTTGAAAGCGTTGAATCAACGGCCCGCATACCAGCCCGCCGTTTCATTACAGACGAAAGCCTTTCTGATCATCGATGACTCGCTGAAAAGCGTCGCGTTTCAGGCCCGCAACGGTTCGCATTATTTCGTGACCCGATTGATTCTCGTCAACCAGAGCCAGCAGCCCCTCAAGCTGATTCGAAATCAGATCATAGCCACTGTGGACGGGCAAGCCCATCAGGTTGCCGGTTTACCCAGAAATCTCAGCTACCAAAGTGTCCTGCTAGGCAAACGCAGCCTGCAGTTGAATAGTTTAAAGTTTGAGAATGAAGTAGAGGTCCCGCCTGGCAAACAGGGCGGCCTGTGGATTGTGCTCTCCGACTTACCGGCTGGTCCGCGTATTCCTGAGATTGAAATCCAGACCACCCTCAATGGACAGCCTGTGAGTTTGAACGTGAACCGTTTCGAACTCGGAAAATTACAGTACACCGTGCAACGGATGGGACCGAGTTTATGTCTGGCAGAACTGACAATCATGGGAGAACTGAATTCCATCAATATCGGCAGTCTGATGCACGAGGTGGAACTACTCACCGCGCAAAACATCAAACGGTTCGTGATTCACTTCCCCAATCAAAATTCCCAGGTCGATTCCGCCGTAAATCAATGGTTACCTCGTGCTGCAGCACAAATCGGCATGAATACGATTGTAGAACCACCTTTCCCTTTGTTTCCCGCCATGATCAGAGAGCTGCATCTTTCCGGTGATATTTTTAAAGATGCGAAGACGCTTTATCTGGGGGAATCCCGCAATCAAGTCACGCACGAGACGGAAGCAGAAGCCATCCATGCCGCCCTCGACAGTGCGATGAGTGTGCTGTCGCGGGAAAACGTATCGGAACAGATCCGCATTGGCTCACCGCCTGTCAAAATCGCAGCACTGATCAGCGGCGGTCGTCAATTGACGAATGCAGAACTGCCGCTGGTGTTAGAACTCACAACGCATCAGAACCTGCAAGTTCAGCAAGCAGCCTTATATGCACTCCGCTATTTCGGAGATCCGCGTGCTTTTGAACGGCTGGCTGAAGTCGCCCAGACGAAACCCGGCCTGCAGTTTGAAATGGCGGTCGCCAGTCTTGCGGAATCCCGTTATGCGGAAGGCCAGACGTTACTTCTGAAACTGTTAAAAGAGCAGCCTCCCGAATCCCAGAAAGTGATCATCGGCATCATTGCCCAGAGTCCGCGCCCGCAATGGGGCGACGCCATTTACGCCTTTCTTTCCAGTGACAACCAGGAACTGCGTGAGGCAGCAATGAAAGCGCTGGTTGTCAACGGACATCCCAAACTGTTCGAAGTGCTCACCGATGCCTTGAATTCCCCCCATGCCGAATTAAGAGCGGTGGCGTTTCGGGAACTCATCAAACGCAAAGACGTCGCGAGTGAATCGCTGGCGATGGACTATGTTTTGACGCAACTGCAACAGACGACTCCTTCCCCGGAGATGCTGGCCTTCATCGACCGGCTGAAAGATCCCCGTGCGATTCCCGTCTTATTCCAGCATCTGCAGAACTCGAAACTCGATGCGGGTCTGCGGATATCTGTGATCAAAACTCTGGCTTCCATCGGAGACCAGACGGTCGAAGAACAGTTTCTGAAAGTTTACCCCCAGGCAAATGCTGCCGAAAAATTATTAATCCTGGCCTCACTCCAGAAAGTGGAATCGCCTCACTATTACAAACTGGCGGCACAGGCGCTGGAAGACACTAACCCGTCGATCGTGAAAGGCACGACTTCAGGTCTGCAGGCCTCTGCTTCCAACGAAGCGATCACCATTTTGCAGAACGCCCTCCGGAAGACCGATCAGTCATCCACCTGGAATGCCATCTATTCTGCCTTAGTTTCGATCGGCACACCGGAAGCCCGTCGCACGCTTATGCAAGCACGTCATGAGGGTACTCTGGCTGAGAAACAAACAGCGGCCCAGACGGCTTTGGCGAATCTTTACCAGCGTTCACCAGCGAACCATTATCTGAAAAACGGCGAGCGGCAGCAAAGCAATAAAGCGTGGCAGGCAGCGATTGAGGAATATGAAACCGCCATCAGTATCGATTCCCTGCTGGTTCCCGCCTATCTGGGCATCGTGAATGCGAAAAATGCTCTGCAGCAGTATGAGGATGCGTTAAAGTATGCAGATCTGGCGCTGGAAATTGATGACATGCAGCCGCGTCTCTACGTGGCAAAAGGGCTGATTTTCAGTAACCAGTCCAAATCGGCCGAAGCGCTGCAGCAGTTCAATAAGGCCATCGAAATTGCGCCGCTGGATTCATTCGCTTACACCGTACTTGCTTCGCATTATGCGAAGCACCAGCAAAATAAAGAAGCGTTAGCGACGTACGACGCCGCCATCAAAGCCAATCCGCTGTATATGAATATGTATGAATTCAAAGCGGATTTGCTGCTCACAATGGAAAAGCCGGACGAAGCGATCAAAGTTTATGACAGCGCGATCGAAGCCAATCCACGAAATACGAAAGCCTACTTCAACAAAATCGCGTTACTCCAAAAGCTCAAACGTTATCACCAGGCGCTGGTGGTCTGCGATGATCTGCTGAAACTGAACCCGAATTCGGCTCCTGCCATTCTGATCAAAGCCTCTATTTTCCAGCAGCTTGCTCAACCGGATGACGCCCTTGCCGCCTGCGACGACGCCATCAAAGCCGACCCCCGCTATATGAATTCCTATGAATTCAAAGCAAATTTGCTGCTCTCCCTGCAAAAGCCGGACGAAGCGATCAAGGTATTTGACAGCGCGATCGAAGTCGATCCGAAATATACGGCAGCCTACTCCAGTAAAATCACGTTACTCCGAAAACTCAAACGGTATCATGAGGCACTGGCGGTTTGTGACGACATTCTGAAACTGGACGCTGATTCGATTTTTGCCACGCTGTCCAAAGCGTATATCTTTCAGCAACTCGGTCAACTGGATGACGCTCTCGCTGCCTGCGACACAGCAATCCGGTTCAATCAACAATACTTGCCGTCCTACATCACCAAGTCACAAATTTTGAATGAAGCAGAAAAGTGGGACGAAGCGATCAAGGTCTACGACCAGATCATTCGTATCGACGACACTTATCTGGATGCGTATACGGGACGCGGACATACGAACTTGCAGAAGTCGGACTGGAAAGCGGCGCAGAAAGATTTCCAGAAGGCTTTTGATCTGGATAATAAAAGTTCGCAGGCGATTACCGGACTGGCCATCTGCATGGTTTATAATCATGAGGATGACAAAGCCATTGCGTTTGTCGAGGGACAGGCAAAACAGTTCGAACAGAGCGGCCTGTTCCAGTACAACGTCGCCTGTGTGTTCGGGCGGGCTTTGATTAACCTGAAAGATCAAGAAAAAACTCCCGAGGTCCAGCAGCGAATCAAAGCTTATCAGGAAAAAGCGATCCACTATCTGGCAACCGCCTCCAGGAACGGGTTCGATGACGTGGAATGGATGCAAAAAGACCCGGACCTCAGTGCACTGCAGGAGCTGCCCGCTTTCAAATCGCTGGTAAAAACGATCCCTCAGGAAGCGGAGAAATCCAAGTCCCGAAGGGACCCCGCAAACCAGGACAATTGAGCAATTTCCCCCTAACCCGCTGATTCATCTGGGCTTATCAACGAAATTAAAACCACGCTCTCCTGCAGAAATCCGGCCTGAATTTTGCCGTTTTGTTATTTTTGCCTTTCTGATACATTGCCGTTCTCTCTGGCAGTCTTCCCTTCGATGATTTCCTGTCCCTTGCGAAGTTCCTTTCGCCTCCCCGTTTCATAGTGAGTCCAGCGATGCGTCGTCATCAACATGTTTTTTGTTATCTGGTTCTAGTGATACTGATCGTCAATCAGCAGCTTCGGGCAGATGACCGACTCCCGACAGCGCAACGCAAAACATCAACCTCTGCGACACCCTATGACCAGTTCACCGGCAAGTTCCTGCCACTCAAACCCGTGAAATCAACTCCCGGAAAAGTTTTAGAACAATGGTCGGCGGCATCACGGTTTCTGTCGCCTGTGACTCCCCAGTCAAAGGTGGAAGAGTTCAAAAAAGGAAACCAGACCTACTTTTCAGGGCATGAACTCTCGCTGATCTCCGAATTCCAACAGCCGGTGAGCACTCAGGCGTTATTGGCAGACTACGACTGGAAGCTGGTGCAGCACTCGGAAACCAGCATTATTCTGCGCGGCCAACCGCGGGACGCATTAACCCGGCATCTCTGCCGCCCTTTCGAACTGCAGATTAATCCGCAGTCCATGTTGCCGGAAGCGCTGACGTTCCTGTCTGACCCTGCAAAACAAAAACAAGGTTTTGCTTCGATTGAATTGACGGCTTCGAAAGTAATACAAACCAGCGCCACGCGGGAAACGGACGGCTTGCCAAAAATGGTATCACAAACCGTCGCCAAAGCCATCTTTCCTCCGGAAGGAATGCTGCAGAACCCAGCATCCCATACGAACCCGATTAAGCGCATCTCGTTTTCCAGACTCAGTTCCGAAAACCGAGATGAGGCGGAACTGCGGGAAATTGAAAAACTGGTCGCACGCTGGATTGCAGAATCACAGCGGATTGAATCAATCAAATTAGGCAATGGTGCCACGATTTTCAAACTCGGCGATCAACGGCCTGCGGACGTTCCCGCCAGACTGTATTCCAAATCGGACGGAACCCTCCCCACCGGCTTCCCGGCATTTCAGAGAGCACTTCCCCCCTGGTTGATTGACGTCGATCAGAAGACGTTTATCGTCGAATCCTTCACCATTGAATTCGCAACCGATGATACAGCCCCCTCGGCACCGCGATTCATCACATTGAAACTGAAGCCCAACCCGACCAGCCCGTACCCAGGCGGAAAATGGGATGCGGTTGAGATCGAATTCAACAGCAATCAGCCACTGCCTGTCAAAATCAGTGAGACCATGAATAATTTTGTGATGCAGTTTCTCTTGTCGGATATGCAGATTCAATACGCAAAGTAGTCGTCGGAACCTTATTCTTCAGGTGCTTCCCAGTCGCCCCAGTGCTCCAGATAATGCTGATAGGCGGCGTTCCCAGCGGATTCCCGTTCCAGGTACCGATAGGCTTCGGTCACGATCTCCTGCTCCGCTTCAATGCTGAGTTGCCCGGTCAGTACGCGTGATCTGAGAAACACGAAGTAGGTATCCAACACGTCGCAGCGGCAGTAGTCGTTAATTTCCTGAACTTTTCCTGCGTCATACATCGCCTGCACTTTGGAACCGTCAATGCCGGTTTTGCCCGGCTTGCCAATCAGATTTGCCAGCAGGTTCAAACCGCCGGTCACACGGCCCGCGCCAAAGTTGGAAAACAGATCCATTAAATCAAGATGGGCCGAGGTATTGTAACGATTGCGCGACTGATCAAAACTGCGGGCATCCAGATTGAACCACTCTGGCAAAGAAATGCCATAACGATAGGCGGCCAGTTCCAATACCGGCAGATCATAGCCTCGGCCGTTGAAGGTCACAAAAGTGGGCTGACCGTAGTGCGTCCAGCCCTGCCAGAATTTCCTGGTGATGACATGCGGACGAAATTTCGGCGCATCAAGTACCGTTAAATCCTGCAGGCGGTAATCGGCGGTCAGCTTGGCGACAGCAACCGAGGCTGGCAACATGAAGGTGGCGGGAAGGAAATCGCTACCCGTGGACTCCATTTGCTCCCCCTGGTATTTGGCAATCGCTGCCGACGGGGATAATTCTTCACCCGGATAGCGAACCCGGGAAATCAAGTCTCCGTCGGCAACCGCTTCGACGTCAAAAACAAGATAAGCTACTTGGGACTGGGACACGTTCTCTCTCGCATTCTGTTTTGCAAGTTATGATGATATTAAGACTTAACACATTGACTGACGAACAGGATCGCTCTGGAAACGGGGCTTCGTTTCGCAAGACCACCAACGGCCCCTTCCATTCGGTTCTACTGATAAGTATAAACAATAAGGAAGAGTTTTAGTAGTTTGGTGTTTTCTTG
>NZ_CALFPF010000439.1 GCF_937919775.1 uncultured Gimesia sp. | reverse complement strand
CAGTCAGAGTGATTGAGTCTGCTGCTCCGGATGGATATGGCAGAATGCCGATTCCCTGTGAGATCGATTCTGAACTCCATCAACAAATTTTATTTGCGCTGAAAAGTGAAACCCGGTCCGATTTTCTTCTCAATCAGAGAGGCACTGACTGTCTGCTGGAATTTGTCGAGCGCATGGCATCACAGTGTCTGCGTGAGGCGAATTTTCTGTACTGCAATCATGCGGCACAGGCATTGGAACTGGTGCTGTCTCAACCCGGTTATGACGAGCATATGGCTTTGGTTGCGATCACGCTGATTCACGATGCATACTCTCGTCTGCCAGAATCAGGGGCTGATTTGAATTCCAGTGAGTTACCCCGATTCAACGAAGCATGGATCAGTTTCTGTTCGCGACTGGAACATGAAAAAACGCTTTCGGCAAGCCATTTTCGGATTGGCAAAGATGCCGACGGGCCACGTTATACCTGTTACTGGTGAACCGCGTTTTCCTGACGTATTCATCCCCAACCGAATTATTTCGCGAGCGGAATTTCCAATTGCGAGGGAACAGGTTTGACTGTTTTCTGATGCTTTTCGGCTGCTGCTGACAGTTCCTGTATCACTGCCGGATGATCCTTGGCGACATCATACATTTCAGAGGGATCGTGCTCAAGGTGATATAACACCGGGGGCTTGTGTTCCTGAAAAGGCTCTTTACCATACGCGGGTTTGGTAATGAAGTGTGCTTTCCAGGGGCCTTTACGGTACGCCATCAGCTTCGTTCCCCGATAATAGGCCATTTCATTTCGCGGGCTATGATCGGTCTCCGTTAAAACCGGAGTCAGGTCCACACCATCAATCACACGATCTGTGGGAACTGTGCCGCCAGCCAGTTTAATGGACGTCGTAAAGATATCCATCGTGCTGCCCAGTTCCTGTGAAACCGAACCGGAGGGAATATGTCCCGGCCACCAGGCAAGTGTCGGTTCACGCATTCCCCCCTCCCAGGTGCTGCCTTTGCCATCCCGCAATAAACCGGCAGAACCTCCCTGCTGGTTGAAAATCAGCCACGGGCCGTTATCACTGGAGAACCAGACGATCGTATTCTGGTCAAGCCCCTGATCTCGGAGTTCCTGCAGAACTTGCCCGACGCTCCAGTCAATCTCTTCAATCACATCGCCGTATAAACCGCGCAGGCTTTTATCTTCAAATTCTTTCGAACGGAATAAAGGCACATGCGGCATGCTGTGGGCCAGATACAGATAGAAAGGCTGCTTCTGATTTTCCTTGATGAACTTGACGGCTTCTTCCGTGTAGCGTCTGGTAATGGTTGTCTGGTCGGCAGGACGTTCGATGACATTGGTATCGCGCATCAGAGGCACGTTCCAGTATTTCACTTCGGGTTTCAGAAAAATCGCGCGTCCCAGTTTGCCCTCTGCCACACGATCCATGTCGTTGGAATACGGGATGCCGTAATAAGAATCGAAGCCGTTGCTGGTGGGCAGAAACTGCGGCAGATGACCGAGATGCCATTTCCCCACACAGGCCGTTTTGTATCCCGTTTCCTTTAACGCTTCTGCCAGAGTGATTTCACTGGCGGGAATGCCGCCACCGGAATCGGGGAACAGCACGCGACGCTTATCACTACACATTCCCGAACGAATTGGATAACGGCCCGTTAACAGCGCCGCCCGACTGGGCGTACAAACCGGGGCTGCGGAATAAAATTGCGTGAATTTCATCCCTTCGGCTGCCATCTGATCCAGATGAGGGGTTTTGATGGTGGGATGACCGAAGCAGGCTAAATCGCCATAGCCCAGATCGTCCGCATAAATCACGATGACATTCGGTTTTGATTCTGCGTAAACCGAGGTGAGTGGGATGAATGATAGGAATAGATAAAACAGGGCGACTGAGATGTGGTTCAGGTTACAGCGGATGAGTGCGGTCCGTTTCATATAAAGCTTGCTCCCGAAGGGGGTTTTGAAATGGTCATTCATTTGAAGTTCCTCTGATTGTTCACGCTTTCCTGCGGAAGTGCAACCTAAAATAAAAATTTCCTTATGTAAAACTTTGACGGTTATGCCGATAACTCCTTCAGATACTAATACTTCATGTCCGAAATAGTATTAGAGGAAAACTTCTGTGCTCAGGTTGTAGTGACGTCAATTTCAGAACGAAATTTATTTTTAAATGCAAGTTTGAGGCTGGTGTGTATGGAACAGGATAGCAAACCCCATTCAGAATCTCCAAAGGGTCCGGCGGACTGGAGATTGTTACAGAATAATGAATGCGTCGAACAGATCGATCTTTTGATTCGGACGGCCCATTTAGTCAGAGCGGCTCTGAACAACACTTTTGCACATCTGGAAATTAATGAAGTTCGCTACTCGGCATTAAAGGTGATTGGTGCGGTTCGCGAAACGGGATGTTCTCAATCGGAACTGGCGCGAAAACTGGGGCAATCCGAATCGAATATCTGTACGCTGATTGAGCGTATGGAAAGTGATCAGCTGGTGATTCGTCGGCAGTCACAGAAAGACCGTCGCAAGCGGGTGCTGCAGGTAACCGATCAGGGAGAGCGCCTGCTGGAGCAGGTCAAAGCGTATCATGGTACGGTTTCTCATCGTCTGTTATCTGCATTGAATTCAGATCAACGGCGTCAATTGACCAGCATTCTGCAGTCATTGTTGAAGTCGGCTTATATCCAGCGTTCTCAACGTGAAACCGTCAAAACGTTTCTAGATGTTTCCAGTACGTATCCCTATCAGGGTTTTCCGGCTGCGTAATGTTTTTGTTTAACATCAGTTTTTTCATTCCAGGCTTCCAGTCCAATTCTATAGCGGATTCTCTTTCATGAGAGACACAAAAATATTCTCATTTTGTGACATTCTCAAACCATGTCTTACGGTCGCTCTGAGCGTAGTGATGGTCGCGATTCACACTGGCTGCTCTCCTACGTTCTGGTTTGACCAGGCGAATTCGGATACTTATGAAATTCTCGCTGAAAATGCGAATGATCCCGCATGGCAGGTCCCCCGCTTCGATGTGGAACCCGACCCGCGCAGCCGATTCTACGATCCTTATAATCCGAACCATGAGCCGCTGCCGCCGGACGATCCTGCTGCGAATGTTTATATGCATTGGCTGCAGTGTAAGAAGGGTTATAAAAGCTGGCATAAATTAGGTCAGTCACTCAGTATCGAAAATCCCGACTGGCTTGTGCAGTATGGCATCAATCCCGAGTTGAGTGCGGAAATTGCCGCTTCCGGTAATGCACTGGACGGCGTCGAACTGCCTGCGCTGGAAGATGTGACGTTGCGTGAATCGATTGACATTGCCAACATTAATAGTCGGGAATATCAGTTTCAGATTGAAAATCTGTTTCTGGCAGCCTTGGATTTAACCTTTGGCCGTTTTCAGTTTGATGTCCGTTATCTCGGCGTGGGTGGACAGAACCCGCAGGCTGAGATTAATCGTCGTCGTCTGGCGAATGGAACACAGGAGCTTGATCTGGCCAGTCGCATGGGCGTGAATCAGGTGCTGCCGACGGGGGCACAATGGGCGGTAGAATTAGCCAATAATACCCTCTGGTTATTTTCCGGTTCCAATCAGACCAGTTCGGTCAGTGTGCTCTCTTATTCGCTGGTTCAACCCCTGTTGTTAGGCGCCGGTCGAAAGATCGTGTTGAATAACCTGACACAGGATGAACGCAACGTGCTGTACCAGACGCGAATCCTGGCGCGGTTTCGAAAAATATTTTTTACGGAAACGGTAGCAGGCGCCACTGGCTTTTTAGAGTTACTCCAGCAGCTTCAGATTATCAACAACGAACGGGGTAACATCAAACGGCTCGAACGTCAGGTCGAAATTTTGCGGGCGCTTTCTTCACAGAAACCAAAGGTGCAATCGGAACGTCTGGATCAGCTGCCTGCGAACTGGATTCTTCCGCCGGAACTCGTTGACAAACTTGAGTTCGATGACGAATCGCGTCTGCTTTCCTGGAAAGGGGAGATGACGGAAGAACAGGAAAAACGTCTGCTGGCATTAAGCGACGAAGAGAACTATCAGTCAACAGTCAGTGAATTGATTCAACGTATTCGAACAGAAGTCGTGACACTGGATGTGGCACAGCTGGAAACCCGTCTGGCTCAGTCGATCAATCGTCTACGAACATTTGAGCGACAGTATCAGGATTCGCTGGGAATCTTCAAAATCTTTATGGGGCTGCCTCCCAATATGCCGATGAGCATCGATGATTCATTATTGAAACCATTTGAATTGATCGATCCGCTTTTGCCGCAGATTGAACAGGAGATCTATGACTATGTTGAAGTCTGGGCGAAGGTGTATGTCGAGGACTGGGAAAATCCGAATCTGGTGCCACCCACAAAAGCAGAAATAAAAGAAGTGGTGTCAGGTTTGCAACTACTCCTGGCCAAACTCAGAACGGATGCCTTGGCGACTTTGGAGCAGGACATCAAAAATGTGGAGTTACTGCTGGGAGAAAATAACGAAGGTGTGACGGAGTCACTTCTGGCATTACGCCAGCGTCGTTTCCAGTCGGAAGAGGATCGGCAGCGGGTCCGCCAGAGTACCCTGAATGATATACGATTGTATTCTATCATTCGTAAGGAAATGCAGAACATCGAAAGCCGCCTGGCAGGGCTGCAGAGCTTTTTGAGTGAAGATAAACTGACCAATGACCAAAAAAAGAAAATAATTCTCGAGATGGCAAATCTGCGGGAAGACATGCTGAGAGCCTCTCAGGGAATGCAGGTAATCGAGATCGGACTGCGTGTCGAACTTATTACCCTGGAACCATTTACGATGGATATTTCTGAGGTAGTACGGATTGGTCTTTCCAATCGGCTAGATCTGATGAACCAGCGTGGGATGGTCATGGATGCACGAAGATTGATGGAAGTGCGGTCTAATGCTCTCGAAGCGGTGTTAAATGTCGTAGTAGATGGAGACGTAAGCACTCCGCTTGGGAAAAATAAGCCTTTAGACTTTCGCGGTAGTCAGGCTGGATTCCGGGCTGGTGTGGAATTTACGGCTCCGTTATCAATTGTACAGCAGCGAAATGCGTATCGGGAGTCTCAAATCGATTATCAGCGGCAACGACGTGATTTCATGGCAGCAGAAGATGATGCCAAGTTTGAAATCCGCCGAAGTTGGCGTCAATTGTCTGTTTTACGTCAGAATTTCGAGACGTCTCGAGTTCAGATCCGTTTAGCAGCTTTACAGTATGATAATGCCGTTGAAGCAACTTCAGACCCCGCCCAGGCCGGTCGAAATCAGGGGTTAAATTTGTTAAATGCGTTAACAGCAGTCCTGGAAGCGCAAAACGGTTTAATCGGTAACTGGGTAAATTATGAACAAAACCGACTTAACATCTATCGAGATATGGGTATTATGGAGATAGATGAAAATGGCATTTGGAAAGACGATTTCTATCAACACCGCGCGGGAAGAACCAGGCCCACCAATGAGCACCGCCAATCCCCCCCAGGAACAACTGAAACAAGAGACACTGCAGAAGAAACAATCAGACAGGTTGTCTTCCGACCCGCAGGAGAACTCAACGCACTCGCCACAGAAAGTGAAGCCACGCCGCAGGCTCCCTAGCAAAACAAAGCTGCTGTTTTTCGCAGTCATTGCATTGGGAATCACGGTACTGATCGTTCCGGCGTTACGAACGCCGCTGTTTTCTGTGTTTGCTTCCGGGGCTAAGAAAAATACGACTTATATCACCGACAAAGCGACCCAGGGACCATTCCGTGTGACGGTGACCGAGCGCGGCCAGTTGGACAGCTTGAATAATGTTACGCTCACCAACAAAGTCAAAGGTTTTACCACCATTATCAGCATCGTGCCGGAAGGCACGATGGTCAAAGCCGGTGATCTGGTCTGTGAACTCGATTCCGCCTTACTGGTCGATAAAGAAAAGCAGCAGCAGATTCAAGTGACGCAGGCAGAAGCGGAACTGAAACAGGCCGAAGAAAACGTCGCCATTCAGCGGACCCAGAATGACAGCGACAACTCGGCAGCCGAACTCGCATTGAAACTGGCCAGACTCGATCTGAATAAGTTTAAAGAGGGAGAATCACAGCGCGACCTGAACGTCAAAGAGGGCGCGATCACGAAGTCCCGTGAAGACCTGCAGCGTGCTGAAGAGAACTTTGAGTTCTCGAAACGCATCGCCAAGAAGGGATATAAAAGCCAGAACGACGTGGAAGCAGACCGCATCAATGTGGTGAAAGCAGAAATTGATCTGGAGATTGCGAAAGAAGATCTCAAAGTCGAAAAAGAATACGTTCAGAATCGCAAGCTGATTGAGCTGGAAGCAGATGTTAAGGAAAAAGAACGGAATCTGGAACGGGTGGAACGCAAAGGGGTTGCCACGTTAGCTCAGTTTGATGCCAAACTCAATGCCAGCCAGTTGACATACGAAGTAGAGAAGAGTGAACTGGAGCGGATGCGGGAACAGATCCTGGTCTGTAAAATGGTTGCGCCACAGAACGGGCAGGTCGTTTATGCGAATCAGGGCAGTGGCCGTCGCAGTAGTGGCGAAGATGTGATCGAAGAAGGGACAGAAGTCCGGGAACGTCAGGCCATTATTCAATTGCCAGATTTCACGCAGATGAAAGTCGATGCCAGAATTCACGAGTCCAAAATCAGCATGATTCAACAGGGACTGCGGGTGAATATTCGTGTGGATGCGTTCCCCGAACAGCTCTATATTGGAGAAGTGGATGTCGTCTCCTCGGTTCCCATTTCCTCCAACTGGATGCGTCCCGATCTTAAGGAATACAAAGCGACAATCAAGATCCATCCAAACGGCGCTGATATTACAAAACTCAAGCCGGGTTTGACTGCCGAGATCGAAATCCTGATCGAATCGCGCGATAACGTTTTGCAGGTTCCGGTTCAATCGGTGATTACCATCGGAGACCACCGCTACATTTTCGTACTGAATTCTGATGGCACGACCGAGCAAAGAGAAATCAAGATCGGTCAAGCCGGCGATACGATGATCGAAATCCTGGATGGCGTCAAAAAGGGTGACGAGGTGATCTTGAATCCCCGGACTCACTTTGCAGATGAGTTGATCGATCTGGAAGAACAATTGGCTATCGAAAAGAAAAAAGAGGCTGGCGTTAATGGCGGCGATCAATCTGAAGCGGGTTCCGCACCAAAAACCACTCCGGGAGGAGGCGATAAACCAGCCGGTCAGGCAGCTGAAAAGAAAAAGCCGGCTGGCGGCGGCGGTGACCCTGCCGCTTTCCTGAAACGCCTGGATAAAGACGCCGACGGGAAAGTTTCCAAAGAGGAAGCCCCCGAGCGCATGCAGGAAATTTTTGACACTCTGGATGCCAACAAGGACGGATTTCTTGATGCGGAAGAACTCAAGAATCGGAAACCACCATCAGGAGGCGCAGGAGGCCCCCGGCCTGCGGGAGAAAGTCGACCATGAGGCTTGCTGCTCAAGTTGTCGACCTCACCAAATTCTATGATCTGGGCTCTGTTGTGGTGAAAGCATTGCGGGGTGTCTCGACAGACTTCCCGGAAGGTGATTTTGTAGCCATTATGGGGTCATCGGGTAGCGGGAAAAGTACACTGCTCAATCTGCTGGGAGCGCTCGACCGTCCTACCAGCGGTCAGTATATTCTGGGCGGCCGAGATGTCTCCACGCTGGATGATGATGAACTGTCGGCGATGCGAAATGATATGATTGGTTTTATCTTCCAGTCCTTTAATCTGATTTCCCAATATACGGTTCTGGAAAATATTGAAGTCCCGCTGCTGTATCGAGCCGGTTATCCCCCCATTGGACGCGTCGAACGCGAGTGGTGCGTGGAACTGGCCAATATGGTTGGCCTGGGAGATCGTATGGATCATCGCCCTTTTCAGCTCTCCGGCGGACAGCAGCAGCGCGTTTCCATTGCGCGTGCGCTGGTGAATGATCCCCAGATCATTCTGGCAGACGAACCAACGGGGAACCTGGATTCCACGACTGAAGCCGAAATTATGGATATCCTTCACAATTTGAACGCGCAAGGACGTACTATTATTATGGTGACGCACGAACCAGGCATCGCCAAACAAACCAAACGTCAAATCATGATGAAAGATGGTCTCATCGAAAGTGAGTCTGTCTTGGAACAATATCTCCCCACGCGTTAACTCTGCCGATTTCAGCCGCCTTCTATTTTCGTTCCGTTTCACCCAGGTTACCGAAATGACTCGCATCATTCGCATCGTTCGACTCGCATTAAAAAGCTTATTGCTGCATAAGCTGCGGTCCGGCCTGACGATGCTGGGTATTGTGTTCGGTGTGTTCTCCGTCATTGCCATGCTGGCGATCGGTGAAGGCGCCAGCGCGCAGGCACAAAGACAGGTGTTAGAACTGGGGGCGACCAATGTGATCGTTCGGAGTGTAAAACCCCCGAACGAAGTCGCACAATCGTCCGCCAACAGTCGCGTTCTGCAATATGGTTTGCTGCGATCAGACTTTAAACTATTAACGAAAACGTTACCCACCATCACAAACGCTGTGCCGATACGCGAAATCAACAGAGAAGTTCGCTATCTGAAAGATGCCATGAATGCGCGCGTCGTGGGTTGTACTGCTGATTATCTGGATATGAATCATCTGCATTTAACGCAGGGTCGGTTTCTGACTGGCAGTGATCAGGAAAAGCTATTGAACGTGGCGGTGATTGCCAATGAAGTTGCCAACAGTTTATTCCGCTACGAAGACCCGGTGGGAAAATCGGTTCGCATCGGTTCCATGTATTATACGGTTGTCGGCGTCACGAAAGATCGTACCGCATCAGCGGCCATCGGAGGCAGCCTGTCCGGGCAGGATTACAACAAAGACGTTTATGTTCCCATCAAGACGCTTCAGGTCCGCGAAGGGGATCTTGATATCAAAAATCAGGCGGGCAGCATGACGGCCGAGCATATTGAACTGAATCAGATTACGCTGCGTGTGAACGATAAAGACGCCGTACTGTCAACTGCTGAGGCCATTCGAGAAACCCTGGAACAGTCTCATCCGCGCACCAAGGATTATGCGGTTGTGGTACCTTTGGAGTTACTGAAACAGGCCGAGCAGATTCGCATGATCTTCAATGTCGTGCTGGGATCGATCGCCGCGATCAGTCTGGTGGTGGGCGGGATCGGAATTATGAATATCATGCTGGCGACGGTCACGGAACGAACCAGGGAAATCGGCGTACGTCGCGCGCTGGGAGCCCGCCAGGGAGACATTATTGAACAGTTTCTGACTGAGACCATCGTGCTGGCTGGTTCGGGGGGATTGATTGGCGTTGTGTTCGGATTACTCACGCCGATTACCTTCCTGGGAATTCAATGGTTCGTCCAAAATTTCGTGATGGAAGGTAACATCGTGGGCTCTGACGTCGGTCGCATGTTCTTTGACTTGCAGCCGCAGATTGCCTTCTGGAGTCTGCCTGTCGCATTCGGCATTTCGGTAACGATCGGAATTATTTCCGGCATTTATCCGGCCATCTCGGCAGCGAAGCTGGATCCGATTGAAGCATTACGGCACGAATAATCGCCTGTGATCAGCTGTTAAAGCGGCTCCACTTTAAACGTATTCATCAATGAATCTTGATTGGTTTTCGGAATTTCCGACTCTGGAACTGTTCCCCTGAAATCAGAACGGCCTACAATAGATGGGTGCTCTTTCAGAGAGACAAAAGATCAATAATAATCCTGCCTCAAATCGCCAACCGAAATACGCGGAGAATCTGGTATGCCCGGAAAGCAAGTTGTTCTGAATCGATTTCATTTCGTTGTGGCCCTCACTGTTTTACTGGTGACTGGTATGACGCTCCGCTTAGCGCCGGCGTTTGCGGATGAAAAAACGCCGACGAAAGACACAAAACCTGCAGAAAAAACTGCCGAAGAGAAAACGGACTTGATTGAGAAAAATCCGTTTCCGAATCGTCCGAAGGCTCCCAGCCTGGATGGCGGGAAAGAATGGTTGAACTCTTCGGGTGAAATCACACTCAAAGACCTGCGGGGAAAAGTGGTCCTCATCGATTTCTGGACCTACTGCTGCATCAATTGTATGCACGTGCTGCCCGACCTGGCATATCTGGAAAAAAAATATCCGAACGAACTGGTCGTGATTGGCTGTCATTCCGCCAAGTTCGAAAATGAAAAAGAGACCGACAATATCCGCCGTGCGATTCAACGTTATGAAATCAAACACCCGGTGATTAACGATTCGGATATGACAGTCTGGAGGAAGTTCGGCGTCCGGGCCTGGCCTTCGATGGTGCTGATTGATCCGGAAGGGAATTACTGCGGGCATTTGTCCGGAGAAGGGAATCGGGAAATTCTCGACAAGGTTCTGGAGCGGGTCATCGCTTATCACCGCGCCAAGGGAACACTCGATGAAACGCCCGTCCGATTTGAACTGGAGTCTGCCAAATTAAAACAGACCCCTTTGAAGTTCCCCGGCAAACTGCTGGCCGATGAACCGAATCAGCGCCTGTATATTTCCGACAGTAATCATAACCGGATTATTGTTGCTTCGCTGGATGGAAAACTGATCGACGTCATCGGCTCAGGCCAGATTGGTAAAAAAGACGGCGATTATAAAACGGCTTCGTTTGATCATCCGCAGGGTATGGCTCTCGTGGGAAATATACTGTATGTGGCAGATACCGAAAACCACATGCTCCGCACGATTGATCTCGACAAGAAACAGGTTTCAACGCTCGCGGGAACTGGTCAGCAGGCGCGCTTTCGTTCTGCGGGAGGCAAACTGAAAGAGTCGGCGTTGAACAGTCCGTGGGCACTGGCAGAGATCGACGGTGTGCTTTATATCTGCATGGCGGGGCCGCATCAGATCTGGTCGCACAAACTGGGGTCCGACGAGATCGGCGTTTATGCCGGTTCAGGCCGCGAAGATATCACCAACGGTCCACTGGAAGCATCTGCATTCGCGCAGACATCGGACATCACCGTGGACGGCGATGTATTCTACGTCGTGGACAGTGAAGGCTCCGCGGTGCGGAAGGTTGATACGAAGAAAAATAATGTGACTACGATCGCAGGAACCTCCGATCTCGAAGGGGGACGCTCGCTGTTTGAATTTGGCGACAAGGACGGTATTGGCGATCAGGCACGGCTGCAACATCCTCTGGGAGTCTTGTACAACAAAGGCCGTCTGCTGGTGGCCGATACATATAATCACAAAATTAAATCGATCGATTTAAAAACCAACGAAGTCAAAACGTTTCTGGGAACAGGCAAAGATGGTAATTCCTTCAATCCGATTGAGTTTTCCGAACCATCGGGCCTGGCATTAGTCGGGGATCGACTCTTTATCGCCGATACGAACAATCACCGCATCTGCGTCGTGAATTTGCAGGATAATCAGGTCACGGAATTCAAAGTGCAGGGATTAACTCTCCCCAGTCTTCCGGAAAAAGCGGACGACAGTTTTGCCGCAGCGGCAGATCAGACCCTGAATGTTTCCGCGCAAACGGTTGCCGCCAACAGTCCGCTGAAAATCAGCATCACTCCCAAACTGCCTGTGGAATATAAACTGTCCCCGCTGGCACCGGTGAAGTTTACATTCCAGTCAGACACGGGGACTCCGGAAACGTTATTGAAAGGGAAGGGGACCGTAGAAGGGAATCAGCTCGTTCTGGAACTGCCCGCCTTAAAAAATCAGACAGGTACCTGGCTGCTGAATCTGCGTTTCGGCTACTGTCGCGATGGTGTCGGAGGCTTGTGTAAACAACATTCCGCGCACTGGAAAATTCCCATTCAGACCGCTGACGGGAGCAAGACAACCGAAATTACCCTGCCGCTGGATCTCTCTCAGAACTGAAACAGATCACATGTCTCCATGAGTTTTCAACGGTTGCTGAGCCTTCATTCTGCGGGCTGAGCAACCGTTTTTTTAGTTGTGCTCTTTAAACAAGTGTGATCTGAAATCAGGGTGCCCTGGAAAAGTGTCTGGTTTCGAAGAGTTTATCTCCCATGAAACCAGGCTGGAAACTGACTGGCATGGCAATTGCAATTTCTTCGCTTGCTCTGAGGCCAGCGTCCGATCCCGTTCCACACCAGGCGCTGGTTTCGAGTACGTATTACGAAATCTAAGCTGTTTTTTTAGACAGGACTGCGGTATAAATCTTTAACGAGACTGGAGAAACCGTTATGGCTAAGAATCAAAAAAACTACGCACAGGCCAAAGACCGGGTCGAAAAAAAAATCGGTTTTATGATTCATGCCGGTGTTTATGTGGTGGTGAATGCCGGTCTAATTACGTTAAACCTGACTCGTTCCCCGGAGAAATACTGGTTTGTCTGGCCTTTATGCGGTTGGGGAGCAGGAGTTCTTTTTCACGGCATAAAAGTATTTGGTTCCGGAAGCGCATCCAGCTGGAAAGAAAAAATGATTGAGAAAGAGCAATCAAAACTCGATCAGTGAACCACCCATTCAACAGGAAGCAGGAGCAACATGACTGCAATTGATCCGATTTGTCACATGGAAGTAGACGAGTCCACTGCGCTACAGGAAACCGTGGATAATCAGATCTGGTATTTTTGCAGTCAAAGCTGCCGCGACAAATTTCTGGCACAACACGCCGCGGAAGAAAAATCGCCGGCACAGAAGCCAGCGCAGAAACCAGAGCAAAAGTCTTCGTGCTGTCATGGTGATGGTCACGCAGGGCATCAGGCACATGAAAAAACAGCTGTTGCTGCGCCGGCGGGCACGATTTATTCCTGCCCCATGCATCCGGAGATTGAACAGGTAGGCCCGGGAAGCTGTCCGATCTGCGGCATGGACCTGGAACCGATCATGCCTCTAAAAGAGGACTCGCCTGAAGAGGTTGCCGAGTATGAACTCATGGCCCGCCGTTTCTGGGTCGGGTTGGCATTGGGTTTGCCGGTTTTTCTACTGGCGATGCTGCCGATGACAGGCCTCCCGATTCATCATTGGATACCCGTCAAAGTCTCAGGCTGGATTCAATTCCTGCTCAGCACACCGGTCGTATTTTGGGCCGGGTGGCCTTTATACGAACGCGCTTACCGTTCCATTCTCAGTATGAACCTGAATATGTTTACCCTGATTGGTATCGGAACGGGAACCGCTTACCTCTACAGTATTGTCGCGTTGTTATTTCCCGGGATCTTCCCCGCCTCATTTCTGCACGAAGGCACAATTGAACTTTACTTCGAGGCGGCGGTGGTGATTACGGTGCTGGTTCTGCTGGGGCAGATGCTGGAACTGAGGGCGCGCAAACGAACCAATAGTGCGATTCAGGAACTGCTGTCGCTCGCACCACCCACGGCACATCTTGTCGAAAATGGCGCAGAACGGGAGATTCCGCTGGAAGAAGTGCAGGCAGGTTATCTGTTGCGTGTTCGTCCGGGAGAAAAAATTCCTGTGGACGGAAAAGTTCATGAAGGCAAGAGCCTGATCGATGAGTCAATGATCACCGGCGAACCAGTGCCGGTCTCGAAAGGGGAGGGGGATGAAGTCATTGGGGGCACCGTCAATCAGACCGGCTCTTTTCTGATGCAGGCGGAGAAAGTGGGCAGCGATACCCTGCTGTCGCAAATCATTCAAATGGTTTCCAGCGCGCAACGCAGTCGCGCTCCCATTCAACGCGTCGTCGATACCATTGCGGCGCGGTTTGTGCCCACCGTTCTGGCAATTTCCGTCGTTACATTTATCCTTTGGAGCTGGCTGGGACCGGAACCCCGTTTTGCTTATGCCTTGATCAACGCGGTGGCGGTGCTGATTATCGCCTGCCCTTGTGCGCTGGGACTGGCCACGCCGATGTCGATCATGGTTGGTGTCGGACTCGGCGCGAAAAGCGGCATCCTGATTAAAAATGCCGAAGTATTAGAGACACTGGAAAAAGTCGATACACTGATCGTCGACAAAACAGGCACACTGACCGAAGGGAAACCGAGACTCACGGGATGTATCACGGCGGGGACACTCAGCGAGAATGATCTGCTCCAGCTGGCGGCTTCCGTAGAGCAGCACAGCGAGCATCCGCTCTCGCAGGCGGTTGTCGTGGCTGCGAAAGACCGGGACCTGACGCTGTCTGACGTGAGTGACTTTGATTCCGTGACCGGCGCTGGTGTGACGGGAGTGGTTAATGAAAAACAGATCCTGATCGGCAGCGCTACCTTTCTGAAAGAACAGTCGATCGCCATCAGTGACGAACTCATGACGCAGGCGACCACACTGCAGGAACAAGGGCAGGGAGTGATTTTTGTCGCCGTTGCCGGCACGCTGGCGGGCCTTCTGGCGGTTTCCGATCCGATTAAGGAAACGACGGCTCAGGCAATCAAGAAGCTGCATGAACTGGGGCTCAAGATTGTGATGTTAACGGGCGACAACGAAAAAACAGCCAAAGCGGTGGCGGCTTCATTAAATATTGATGAAGTGGAAGCGGGTGTCAAACCCCAGGATAAATACGAAAAAATCAAAGCCTTGCGTAAAGCAGGACATATGGTCGCAATGGCGGGTGACGGAATCAATGATGCACCCGCACTGGCAGAAGCCGACGTGGGGATCGCAATGGGCACGGGCACCGATGTGGCAATTGAAAGTGCCGAGGTCACGCTGGTCAAAGGTGATTTGAGAGGCGTCGCCGAGTCGATTTATCTGAGTCGTCTGGTGATGCGCAATATCCACCAGAATCTGTTGTTCGCCTTTGGTTATAACGCGCTGGGGATTCCCATCGCCGCCGGGATTCTGTATCCCTTCTTCGGGATACTGCTGAGCCCGATGATCGCGGCGGCCGCCATGAGTTTCAGTTCGATTTCGGTGATAGGAAACGCACTGCGCCTCAGGACGCAGCGATGATTATTTTTGAGAGTCCGTTTTTTTCTTGTCTGATACGATGCGTTTGATTTCTTCCAGTAGCAGAAAATGCCCCGGCTTGAGCATTGAGCCGTGAGTAAAGCCCTGCAGTTCCATTAGTTGAACCTGTTTGTGCCCGACCACTTTCAGCAGGCTGTGCATGTAGGCGTTTTCTTCGTAGCGTGTCGGGAACTCCAGGTTCCGATCGCCGGTGATCAGCAGGATTGGCGGTGCGTCTTTCCTGGCGTGGAACAGAGGCGCCATGTCGTCAATGACAGGTTGATCTTGCTCAATTCCCATTTCTTCCCGCACCGTCATGTGGGTGATGCAATGTCCGCTGTAGGGAATCAAACCGGCAATCTGGTTGGGATCAATTTGATAAGGGACCAGCCAGCGCCGATCCAGGCCGATCATACTGGTGAGATAACCGCCGGCGGAATGACCTGCCACAAAGATCAGATCGGGATTGCCGCCGTATTCAGAGATATGCTGAAACGTCCAGGCGACAGCCGCTGCCGCGTCTTCGAGATAAGCGGGCTTTTTTGCTTTGGGAAACAACCGATAATTCACGGCGACAATCGCGATTCCCTGATTCATCAATTCCGCCGGAATTTTTTTACTGCCCCCTTTTAATCCCCCTCCATGAAACCAGACGACCGTCGGAAAGTTTTTGATGGTTGTCGGATAATAGAGATCGAGCTTGCACCGCTCGCGCATATAATCTGTTTGTTCTGGCACGTCGGCGGGCCGATAAGCGATATCAGGAATCGTTTTATAGTCCGTCTCGTTTTCCTGGGCCTGGATCGGTTGAAGGTGAGCCGTAACAAATACGATGCATAAAAGTGTGACTGGAATCTGACGTCGTCTCATGTCCGTTCCTTGTACTGTTTCTCTTTAAGATCGCTGACGGTGTTTCTTTTTGGCCGACAATTCATGAATCCGTTTGCAGTCGCCCTGCCAAATGCATAGACTGAGATTATAACATGCCGCAGAGGGAGTTTTAAATCTCCCGTTGCGGATGATCTTAAGTTTCGTCATTTATTACGGGTTACCGTTTTTCAATCCTTGCCTCCGGATCAGACATCATGACCTACTTCAAATCATTCTGCCTGCTGGAAACTGCGTTCGTTTTCCTTTTCTTCGGGAGTCTGTCAAATGAAGCCAGGGCCGCGAAGCACACGAATGTCATTCTGATTATGACCGACGACCAGGGGGGCTGGGATTACGGGTTCATGGGGAATAAAATCCTCAACACTCCCAACCTGGACGCGATGGCGGCCGGCGGTGCGCGCTTGAGCCGGTTTTATGTCAGCCCGGTCTGTACGCCCACCCGCGCGAATCTGATGACGGGCCGCTACAACTATCGTACGCGCGCCATTGATACCTATCTTGGTCGCGCGATGATGGAGCCGGAAGAAGTGACCATCGCCGAAGCGTTAGCGCCCGCCGGTTATGCAACGGGGATCTTTGGGAAGTGGCATCTGGGCGATTCTTATCCCCTGCGTCCGCAGGATCAGGGGTTTCAGGAAGTGCTCGTGCATCGTGGCGGAGGCATCGGGCAACCCAGCGATCCGCCGGAAGGCGCGAATCAATATACGGATCCGGTCCTGTTTCATAACGGCGAACAAAAGCAGATGAAGGGTTATTGCACCGACGTTTATTTTGAGCATGCGATGAAATTTATCGAACAGAATGAATCTCAGCAGAAGCCAACGTTTATTTATCTTGCCACCAACGCACCGCACGGGCCGTTTCACGATGTGCCTGAAGACCTGCGGGAAAAGTATAAAGCGATGGATCTGACCGACGCCTACGGTTTTGATTTGAACAACAGGCGAAAAAACGAGAAGCTGTTCGACGATACTTCGCGTATCTTCTCAATGATCGAAAATATTGATCAGAATATCGGCAAATTGTTTCAGCATCTGAAAAAAATCGGCGCTTATGAAAATACGCTGGTGCTGTTTCTGAATGACAACGGTCCCAACGGTCCCCGTTTTGTCGGTTCGCATCGGGGCACGAAAGGCAGCGTGAACGAAGGGGGGATTCGGTCGCCGCTGCTCGCACACTGGCCCGCACAACTCAAGGCGGGCACAGTCAATGACCGGATCGCCGCTCACTATGATCTTTTTCCCACCATCCTCGCAGCGACGGGAGTCGAGAAACCGCAAACGTTACAACTGGATGGCGTGAATATTCTGCCTCTGCTGAAAAATAAAGTGGAAAACTGGCCCGACCGTGCTCTGTTCCTGCAATGGCATCGCGGCGATCAACCCACGCCACGGACGAACGCGGCGATTGTGACTCAAGATTATAAGATGACGTTTTCAAAAGAGAGTGAACCGGGGAAGCTGTATCATCTCGCGAACGACCCGCGCGAAAGGAAAGATCTCGCCGGTGAAAAATCAGCGCTGGCCAAAGATCTGACGCGTCAATATGACACGTGGTTTGCAGACGTCAGTTCAACACGTCCTGATAATTATGACCCGCCACGGATTCATATCGGCAATGCGAAAGAACCGATGACCGTTTTAACCCGTCAGGACTGGCGGTACGCAGGTCCGAAAGGCAAAGGCTGGACACGTGACGCACGCGGGAAATGGCTGGTCACCGTTGAGCAGACAGGCGCTTATGACATCAAAGTGCAATTCACTAAACAACAGGCTGATTCCCCAGCCAGCCTGACTGTGGCTGGCGGCAGTGACCTGTTCCATGCTGAAGTGCCCGCCGATCGTACAGAGCATGTCTTTAAGCATGTGACCTTGCATCAGGGGGATCAGACGATTGACGTCAAAGTCGTGGAAGGCAGCATTGAAAGAGGGCCGACGATGCTCTCGATCACGAAATCGGAGTCTGGTGCTGATTCTCAGTAGAAATAGCGGTTTTCCTTTTTCCAGGCCGAATCAGGCAAGCGTTCAGGTTCCGTTCTTTCTGAAAGAATCTGCAAAAGTAACGCGATCTGGAATGGTCATAGACGGTCGTTCAACTTACCATAAATAAGGAAGATTTAATTAAGGTCAGGCTGCGCGCTGTGCCGCTGGTTTCTGTCGTTTCTTCTTTACAAAATTCCAGCAGAACGGAAGAGAAGACGTAGGAATTGCAGGGCAATCGTAGATTCGTTTCTGATTCAAATTGATCACAGATCGTAAATTCATAATCACACCGCCTTTTTTCATGGGAATGATTAATGTCAAAGAATTCAAACTTCAGCCGTCGCGACTTTCTTAAGTCGACCACCGCGGGAGCAGCCGCCATTTCTACCGGAATGTGGACCGGGCTTGCCCCTGCTGCCTCCAAATCAGCAAATGAAAAGCTGAATATCGCCTGCATTGGTACCGCCAACCGGGCTGCCGCCGACGTGGATGGCGTCAAAGGGGAAAATATTGTCGCCCTCGTGGACGTGGACAGTAATTATCTCGACCGTGCTTCGGCCAGTTTTCCCAATGCCCGTTTGTATGCCGACTATCGTGAGATGCTCGAAAGCGAAGATGGCAAGATCGATGCCGTTGTGATTGGTACGACCGACCATCAGCACGCTCCTGCGTCGATTCGGGCGATTCGGAAAGGCCTGCATGTTTACTGTGAAAAACCACTCACGCACACCGTTCAGGAAGCACGCCTGATTGCTCAGGAAGCAAAGAAGCACGGCGTTGCCACACAATTAGGAACGCAAATCCACGCCAGTGATAATTACCGTCGCGTTGTGGAAATTGTTCAGGCGGGAGTTCTGGGTGACATCAATGAAGTTCATGTCTGGGTGGGTAAAGGCTGGGGCGGCAGTGATCTGCCTTCCGAAACTCAGCAACCGCCGAAGAATCTGAATTGGGATTTATGGCTCGGGCCAGCACCCGTTCGTCCGTTCGCCGAAGGCCGTTATCACCCGGCACAATGGCGTCGCTGGTGGCAGTTCGGTCAGGGAACCCTGGGCGACATGGCGTGCCATTACATGGATCTTCCTTTCTGGGCTCTCGATCTGCGGCATCCCACACACTGCGAAGCAGAAGGTCCGGAAGTGCATCCTGAAGCCTGTCCGCATGGGTTAACCGTTCGTTATCAATTTCCCAAACGAGGCGATCTGGTGCCTGTTAAATTGACCTGGTACGACGGGAATATGATTCCGAAAAAAGTGGCCGGCGAACGCGTTCCCGGCAGCGGAGTCATGTTTGTGGGAACTGAAGGAAGTATGTTTGCGAACTATGGCAGTTACAAATTGTTCCCCAAGGAAAAATTTGCCGACTTCACTCCTCCGAAAGCGAGCATTCCCAATTCGATCGGCCATCACGCCGAGTGGATCAAGGCCTGCAAAGATGGTTCACCGACCACTTGCAACTTTGATTACTCTGGCGCACTGACGGAAGCGGTCCTGCTGGGCAATGTCGCTTATCGTGCGAAATCGCCGCTCGAATGGGATGCGGCTAATCTGAAGGCTACGAACTGTCCCGCAGCCGACCAGTACATCACCAAAGAGTACCGTGCCGGCTGGGAAGTTTCTTAGTCTGCTGGAGTTACCTGAAATCTGGTCCGGCTCCTCGAATGCAGAGTGAGCCGGACTTTTTTTATTTTTACTGGCCTTCGATGTACTTCAGCTGAATGTCCGTGTTCGGCAGCTTCTTTTGCAGCTCAGCCACTCCTTTTTCCGTGACGGCAGTGCGCGTCAGTTTCAGGTCTTTCAGGCTTGTCAGGCCTTCCAGATCGGGCAAGCCGGCGTCAGAGACGGCCGTCGATCCCAGGTGCAGAAATTCGAGCTGATTCATGTCTTTCAGATACTTGAGAGCGGCGTTGCTTAACCGTGTGTTATCCAGGTTGAGCCACTCCAGTTTTGTCAGTCCCTTGAGAGGTTCCACGCCGGCATCGGACAGGCCGACACGCCACAGATTCAGCTTTTTCAATTCGCCCAGTCCGGAAAGATGTTTCATCCCGTCATCGGAAAGCAGACTGTTTTCGCTCAGGTCCAGTTCTTCAAGTTGAGGAATCTTCGTCAGCGATTCCAGACCTTCGTTGGAAATCTGATTCTGGGAGAGACGGGTTTTCTTCAATTTAGGAAATTGAGCCAGCAGCGCCAGGCCCTCATCGTCCACCAGAGTTTTTGCCAGATACAACTCTTCGAGCTGATTCAGGTCTTTCAACTGAGCCAGGCCATCGCCGCTGACCCAGAGGAAATCGAGCATTAAGGCTTTCAGGCTGGTCAACTGATTGATATCAGCCATCGCCTCATCGTCGATGTCTGAATTCCCGGACAGCCGCAGCGCTTTGAGTTTCGAAAGACCGGTCAGATGAGAAAGGGCTTTGTTGTTCAAAGAACAGTTTCGCAGATCCAGATTTTCCAGCGTGGCGATCTTTCCGACCGGCTCCAGACCGGCGTCGGTAATTCCCGTTTCGTTCAAGAGCAGAGACCGCAGGTGTGATAACTCCGCAATTTCCTTCAGCGCGGCATCATCAATCTGAGTTCCTCGGAAATCGACTTCGATCACATAACCGGCTTTGTCCCGCTTCAGTTTGGCGCCCGCTGCTTTCAACGACGCGGCCAGCTTGACTTCTTTCTCAGGGATTTCCTCTTGGGCAGGTGTTTTTGATGTTGTGACCTCAGAAGTTTTATCTGCAGCAGGTGGTTTCTCTGCCGATTTCTGGGAGCAGCCTGTAATCGAGGCTATAAACAAAACGAGAATCACTGCTTCCCGAAACGGTTTCATATCTGTTTCCTTCAAACGTAAGTCGCGAATATTGACGTCAGCACCTAAGCATACCGACTCTGGAATTCGCTCAAAACCAATCGCGGGGGACCAATTCCATTTTTTACGGAATTGTGGCTCAGTATTCCAAAGATAAACTGGGATTGAACTTGCGAGTTATAAATTGGGTTGAAAATAATTGCTGGAGATCCGGAAGATGATAGAAATGATCCGTCTTTCCGCAGTTTTGACAGCATGGTTGCGTGCTAAAAAGAGCTTTTGTGACCGATACCGTTTTACATATGTGCGTAATTCCTCCCTCTTCGATACGCTCCTT
>NZ_CALFPF010000438.1 GCF_937919775.1 uncultured Gimesia sp. | reverse complement strand
ACTGGATTTTGAATCCAGCGCGTCTGCCGATTCCGCCACTCCGGCCTGATAATAAAAGTATATAGTCTAACGCTTTATGGAATTCAATGGAAATACCGAAAAATCTCTTATTCCGAGTCCCGACTGAGTATTTTCTGGCAGGGATGCTAACAATTCTGCTCAGGCTGCTTCAATTGCAGCGGTCGTCAGCGGGAATTTCAGTGTAAACGCTGTTCCCTTGCCGACGGCACTTTCTACCCGGATTCTTCCTTTGTGGGCTTCCATGACTTCTTTCGCCAGTGATAATCCCAATCCTGTTCCTCCCTGACCGTTTTCATCTGCTTCTTTGGTAGTGTAAAACTGATCAAAGATATGGTGCAACTGTTCGGAAGGAATCCCGGCTCCGCTGTCACGGACAATGACTTCCGCCATATTGGATTCCTGGTTGATTCGTACGGCAAGGTCCAGTCTGCCACCTGAGGACATGGCCTGTCGTGCGTTGACGATCAGATTGACAAGTACCTGTTGAATCTGGTTCGGGTTCAAGACGACTTCCGGGTGCGCTTCAAAATGTGTATGCAAATTCACGCGGTTCATCTGCAGGTCTTTTTCGACTAAAGCGATGACACTTTTCACTAGAACGACGAGATCTACCGGTTCCTGGCGGGTTTCACTTCCGCGGGCGTAGGAAAGCATACCCGTCGTGATTTTGGCAGCACGCTGACCCGCTGATAAAATTTTCGTAAACGCCTTTTCACGGCGTTCTTCTTCTTTATGTCGCAATCCCAGTTTGGCGTAGTTGATGACGGTCGTCAGAATATTATTGAATTCATGTGTGATGGAAGAAGCCAATGCTCCGACAGAACTCATCTTTTGTGCATGAATCAACTGCTTCTGGTAATCTTCAATTTGCGATTCCAGCTCTGCAACTCGTTTTTCCAGCGACTCGATTGTTTGGTTTGACATGAACCTGACCGCATCCTTGTATGACTATCAATTTTCATTCCCGGGGAGCGACCTGGCTCGGTCGGCTCGTGTGAGAATGGTGGCTGTGCATCAACTCTCTCTGTATTAGATATCGGCCGCTTCATGACAGGAATCCAGAGCGCGACGGGAGTCAGAATGAATGCGTCGTGAGAATTAAGCAACTCGATCCTGTTGTGTTGAATGGAAGGACCTGGGGAAATAAGGCGACTGGGTTCTGGTGGGGGATATTCCCTAATGATTTCCAGGAATGAGATTCTAGATTTCTCCTTGACGAAGTGAGGGAAATCCTTTCCTTTCACTTCACATCGATGTACGCTTAACTGATTATAACTCAATGTCTGTAAATGAGTTTGAGAGGATTTCTGATGCGCTCCTGCTTGAAATATCATCTGATTCTTTGGTGTTTTGTTTTTATAGAATCAACGGTTTTACTGGCTCAGGATCAGGATGAAATAAATCGCATCCCGCATTCTTCAGATGATCGTATCCAGATAGAACTCTTTGCGGAAAATCCCCAGATTGTGACGCCTACGGGAATTGACGTGGATGAATGCGGGCGGGTCTGGGCGATTGAAAGCAATACGCATTTTCCGCCGGAAGGTTATCGTCGTGCTGACAGCGACCGGATTCTAGTCTTGTCAGATCAGGATGGCGACGGCAAAGCTGATGAGGTCGTCACATTCGCAGAGGGATTGACGCATACCATGAGCGTTGCTGTGAAGCCGACCTGGCTCAAATTCCTGGAAGCAAATCAGAATAAAAACAAATTTTGCCAGTCAAATGAAGTCTTCGTTGCCACTCGCAATGAAGTCTTTTTAATGATCGATGAAGATGGTGACCTGAAAGTGGATCAGAAAAAGTCACTTCTGAAAGTCGAAACGTCCGGCACTTATCCCCATAACGGTCTGGCTGGTTTTGCTTTCGATGCCGCCGGCTGGATGTTTATCGGCTTTGGTGAAAATCTGGGGGCTGATTATAAAATTACAGGGGCAGATGGGATTTCGTTTTCCGGGGGAGGAGAAGGGGGAAACCTCTACCGTTGCCGTCCCGATGGTACGCAGCTCTCTCTCTGGGCGACCGGATTCTGGAATCCTCATGCCAGTTGTGTTGATGCTTTTGGGCATGTTTTCACCGTCGACAACGATCCTGACAGTCGGCCGCCTTGCCGGTTATTACACATTATTGAAGGGGGAGATTACGGTTATCGCTTTCGAAATGGGCGGAAGGGGCTGCACCCTTTTACCAGTTGGGATGGAGAGTTGCCGGGAACCCTGCCTATGGTGGCAGGCACGGGAGAAGCACCTTCGGGAATTCTGGCATACGAGTCCAATGGTTTACCCGCTGAATACATTGGGAACTTGCTGGTGACCAGTTGGGGCGATCATCGGATTGATCGTTTTCAGTTGCAGCCCAAAGGAGCGACATTTTCTGCAAAACGTGAGCCTCTGATTGAGGGGGGCGAGAATTTCCGACCAGTGGGGATCGCGACGGGGCCGGATGGAAGTCTGTATTGCACCGACTGGGTGTTGCGAGATTATAAATTGCACGGCAAAGGTCGTATCTGGAGGATCTCTCAACGCGGGAAAAAAACGGTCCCCCAGAAGAAAAACGCCGCGATGCAGGAGCCGGAAACCTATGCGGCTCTTGTCAAGAAGTCGCTGAAATCAGAGGATTTGCCTACGCGAAGACTGGCCACCTGGATGATGGGGGAAGAGCGGGATCTTACGTTACGCGGAATGGTCGGAAATCAGAAAATGCCGTTGCGGTCACGCTACGAGGCCATGATGTATCTGGCTGAAAATTTTAACCCGGCCTACGTCAGAGTGATTAATTCTCAGCGTGCGACAAAACAGGAAGGTCCGTATCATCCGTTGCATACGGAGGTCATGAAATATGCGGACGAACGATTGCCGGTCAATCAAATTGTGCAACTTCTGCAAAATCCGGAGGGCAGCGATTCCAGTTATCTTCTCAACAGTCTGCAGGGGCTGGTCCCCCTCATTCGTGTCATGGGCAGAAGTAAGTCAGCAGTGGTGGCCAAGCTTTTAAATCAGGCTGTGGAACAGCGCGATCCGTTTGTTGAATCGACGTTGATCCGGTTGATCTCCGAAACCTTCAAAGAAGACGATTTCAAAAAAACGTTGCAATATTCGGACGCACTTTCTCCCCGTCTCAGGCTATTAATCATTCTGGCAGCGCGTAAGAATGATCCCCAATCTGAGGAGTTGATCAAAATCGCATTGAGTAATCCGGAGCCTGCGCTACAGCGTGCGTTGGTACAATGGATCGCGGAGGAAAATCTGAATTCGCTGAAGCCGGAGATGCTGGAGATTATCAACAGTAAGGAGGTCAGTGGTGAATTATTTGAAGCGGTTCTGGCTGGAATACAGATACTGGAAGGGGAACAGCGCTCCGGAAATGATGAGGCACTTGGTGCGGAGTATGCGTTAAAGATTCTGGAAAATGAACAGTTTTCGATGAATGCCCGCGCACGAGCGCTGGCTGTAATTCCTGCCGGTCACCCCAGGCTGACTGACGATTTGCTGAAGTCATTTCTCGCTTCGAATGATCAACCGAACATATTGTCTGTCATCCGTTCTTTGCAGTTGGCGCCGCGAAAAACGATGCTGGAGGCACTACGAACAATCATCGTAAATCAGTCATTGTCGGAACTGGTTCGTAGTGAAGCGATTGTTGCTCTTTCTGCTGGCATTTTATTAGAAGATTCCAGTACAAAATCGAAAACTCTGCTGCTGAATGCGATTCAAGATCCGAACCTGGCAATCAAAGCCGAGGCAATTCGCGCGTTACGGGCCTTGAATGATGACGCAGACGTGGTCGCAGTTCTGAGTAAGTTACAATCTGGAGAGCAAAAGGATCTGGCCGATTTGTCAGCATTGTCTTTGGGGACAAAAATGCCGGACTTGAAATGGGAGGATGTATCAGCAGGCGGAGATCCGGCAGCAGGTCGGCGAGTATTTTATCATCCTTACAGCGTACGTTGTTCTCAGTGTCATTCCGTCAATCATCAGGGGGGCAATGTGGGCCCCGATTTATCTGTTGTGGCGCGTGCCATGGACCGGAAAAAACTGGCTCAGTCCATTTTGCATCCCAGTGCTGAGATCGCGCCGCAATTTACCGTTTGGACCTTTATTCTTGAAAACGGAAAAGTGGTTAACGGCGTGATTCTGGGAGAAGCCAATAAAGATAATTTGAGCGTTGGCACTGTTGATGGAAAAGTCTTAACAGTGAAACGAAGTGAAATCGATGAACAGATTCCACAAAAAGTCTCTCTGATGCCGGAGAAATTAAGTGAAAAACTGACCCGACAGGAATTGCGGGATCTGATTGCCTACCTGGAGACGTTGAAATAATCTTTTACGCAGCTTCGCGTTGTTCTGCGGGACCCTGATCTGGCATTTGGATCTGCTGTTTTGATGTCTTGGTCCGGTATGCAATTTCTTTAGTGATGGCTTTGTTAAAAGAAATCTGGAACTGCTGATAGGAGTATTGGGCAGCACAACACCAGCCGATGACAGCCTGGCAGCGCTGGGGCCTGGTTTCCAGTTCACGAATGGCTGTGGCAAGAGATTCTACGTTTTTGTCTTCAAAGTATATTCCGCTTCCCAGTCCATGTTGTTCAAAACAGGTAACCGAAGCAGCAGCCTCACAGTCAGCGTAGATCACCACGGGGGTCCCGCAGCTTTGTGCTTCAATCGCAGAGAGGTCGAAGTCCACATCACGCGGACAAATCACGGCTGAACAGAGCCGATATTGTGCTCTCAATAACTGGTCATCAATGGGGCCGATAATTTCTACCAGCGGTTCAAAGTGTAACTTCGCGGGAAGTTGGTCTTCTGCAATCCCCACGATCGACAGGCTGCGATTCAAGTCTTTGCAGGCATCCACGGCAAGTTGATCTTCTTTAGACCACTGGCCATCTACGACTAACAGATAGAACGGGCTTCGTTTTTCAAAGCCGGAACAAAAGAAATCCGTATCGACCGGAGGTCTGACGAATGAAGTAAAACGGTCACGATTCAGGTTCTGAAGCGTTTTTGTGGGAACTACAAATTCGACATTGGTTAAAGAATTCACCAGGTTCTGGTTGATCGGATTCTGGTTGCTCGAACGCGGTTCCAGGTAACACATGTGTAACTGGTGTTCGCTACATTGGACATTGGCGGCTGCTTCCAGACTGGTGCTGATGATTAGATCGGACTGAGCAACATCAATGGGGCGTTCAGGGGAAAAACCGCTGCCAAACCGGGCTATGGTTGACGAGTGAGGCCAGGCCTGGTTCAGTGCCTCCCAGATGCAATACTCAATACGAGTATGCGATACGCCGGTATGTACCAATGTGACACTCATTTGGTTTCCTCCTTGAAACGATGATGAGCCTGAGTTTATTTCTGTTGAAATCCAACTGGCAGCGTCTTAGCCAGAAGTTGTGCATTGAATTTTAAGAATTGAAGGATGACGTGGTTTCATTGAATCATTGATTTATCAATGCAGATAACAGAGCATAAACTCATAAGCAGAAACAGATGTGTAAGTCGCTGTTCCTGAAGCAATCAAATAAAATCGAGAGAGAAAAAACACGCGATTTTGACTCTATCGAGGGTGATATTGACAAATCTCTAAAATTTGGTCAATCCGAATCTGTTCAGATTATTTGCGCTCCTTGTAACTCGCTGGATTTGAGTGAAATCCTGCTGATTCAAGGGGGAGAACGAATTGCT
>NZ_CALFPF010000437.1 GCF_937919775.1 uncultured Gimesia sp. | reverse complement strand
GTAATAAGTTTCTGGACAACCTTCCTCAAATGTCTTTGCGGATTTCTCCCATGGTGTCGGGGGCGATCAGTTCCAGGGTCACACTGCGATCATCGATACCCACGCAGCCGACATAAACATCGCCTAAGCAGCCGGCTTCTCCGGGGGCGAGTGTGAGGAACTGAGTGACTGGTTCCGCGATTAAAGTGATGCCGCGCGAGAGATAGTGATCGCGTTTGATCCAGCCTTTGCGTTCCAATGCACGCAGATGACACATGACGCCGTTGGAAGATCGAATGCCAAACTGGTCGCCAATTTCCCGCACCGTTGGCGAAAGACGCTGCTGTATGATTTCCTGTTTAACAAACGTGTAGATGGCGTGTTGTTTTTGTGTCAGTTTCTGTCGGGTGGATGCCTCGGTTGTTTTCATTGTTTTGATCCCTGTGATGAAGTGGTTTGATGTGCGTTACGTGAGGAATTATAGCGGCAAAAAAGCGATCTCTTTTTTTCAGAAGGGACCTCAAAACAGTGAAAAGACAAACGCCGCCGCATGCCGCCGTTCCAAGAAATCCGGCGCCACGCTCCGCCCTTTGACGCCGGAAAAAGATGAGATTTTTTTATTTTTTCAGCGCGTGAAATCCACGGCGGCAGCGGACAAGAGAAACTTTGCTGATCACGTGCGGAGAATTCGCCATGTCAGTCGAGAGGCAGCGGGTTGGAAATTTCACGCGACGCGGTTCAGGTCAGGAAATCGGGAAATCTTCAGATTCCTGTTTGAGAACAATCTTTACTTTGTTTACAATATCAGGTCCTCAGGCTCTGGTGTCCTTTTCACTGTAGCCAAACGATCTGTGTTCTTCCTTACCGATAAAGGTACTTTCCGTGAATCAACGACCGTTCCGCGTATCCGTTTTGAGTTGTTCGCTTGCCTTTTTTCTGTTCTGTTTTTCTGATGCGGGATTCACTCAGGCAGAAGATCTGCCCCGTGTTCCAAAAGGATTCAGTATTGAACGCGTGACGAATAGTGAACTGACCCGATACCCGATGATGGCAGGTTTTGATGATCGCGGCCGGCTGTTCATTGCCGAAAGTTCCGGAGAAAACACAAAGGCTCCGCAGTTGATCAAAGAGCCGAAAAGCATGATCCGCATGCTGGAAGATCAGGATGGCGACGGCCGCTTCGATAAAAGTACGGTTTTCGCCGACAAGCTCACACTGCCGATGGGCGCGCTCTGGCACGATGGTTCTTTGTATGTCGCCAGCCCTCCCAATATCTGGAAGCTGACCGATCATGACGATGATGGCGTGGCCGATGAACGCAAAATTATTGTTGACTCCTTTGGTTTTTCCGGAAACGCGGCCAGCATTCATGGCTGTTTTCGTGGCCCGGAAGGCCGCCTGTACTGGTGCGATGGCAGACACGGCCATGAGTTTAAAGACAAATCCGGCAAGGTGACCAGCAAAGGTCTGGCGGCGCGCATTTTCTCCTGCAAGCCAGATGGCTCTGATATCGAAGTTCATTGTGGCGGCGGCATGGACAATCCGGTTGAAATCGATTTCACTCCCGAAGGGGAAATGATTGGTTCGGTCAATATCCTGATGTCGCGTCCCCGCGTGGATTGTCTCGTGCACTGGATGGAAGGGGGCGTCTATCCGCACTTCGAAGATTGTGTCGCGGAATTCAAACGCACGGGAGACCTGCTGGGACCGATTACCCGGTTCGGACACGTCGCGGTTTCCGGGATGTTGCGGTATCGTTCCACACAGTTCGGGCCTGAGTATCAGGGAAATATTTTTACCACCATCTTTAATACTCACAAAGTGATTCGCTCGCAACTCGTGCGGAGTGGTGCGACGTTTGAAACTAAAGAAGAGGATTTTCTGGTCTCCGATGATCCTGATTTTCACCCCACCGATATCGTTGAAGACGCCGACGGCAGTCTGCTCGTGATTGATACGGGGGGCTGGTTCCGCATTGGTTGTCCGCAGTCCCAGATTTCCAAGCCGGACATTCACGGTGCAATTTACCGGATTCGAAAAACAGGGACGCCGACTCTGCAGGACCCTTATGGTTTAGCGCTGGACTGGAAATCGTTGTCCTCAGATCGACTGCTGCAACTGTTGAATGATTCGCGTCCTTTCATTCAGCAAAAGGCAATGGATCAATTGACAAAAGTCGGTGATCTCGCTGTGCCTCTGCTTGCCAGGGTGGTTGCTTCACCGGCTGGTTCTTTTTATAACGATACCAGCAAACGGAATGCGGTCTGGACGCTGACGCGCATCGGCAGTGAACAAGCCCGGGCTGCGATTCAGGGGGGCCTTGATTCATCTGAGACGGTGCAGATGACCGCCGCCAAGAGCCTGGGATCGCTACGTGATTCACATTCCATTCCACAGTTATCTCAGCTGGTCAAAGAGGGGAAACCGGCGATTCAACGCACTGCAGCGACGGCGCTCGGACGCATTTGTGAAGCGGGCCGCCGTGAATCTGTCTCAGAGAATGAATTGCAGACAGTTGTGGAATCCCTGTTCCACGCCTTGAAGTCGGGCTCTCCAGATCGGACATTGGAACACGCCTTGATCTACGCTCTGATTCGCATCGACCATCGAGAGCTGGTGCTGGCGGGATTAAATGATTCCAGTCCCGCTGTGCGTCGGGCTGCTTTGATTGCCCTGGACCAAATGAATTCCGGGAACCTGACTCGCGAACTGGTGACGCCGTTATTAGACACGGATGATCCGGCGCTCCAGAAAGAAGCACTCACGATTATCGGCGAACACGCCGGCTGGGCCGGTGAAACATTGAGTTTACTGAAAACGTGGCTGAACGAAGAAAGCCTGAGTGAAGAGCGGTCTGCTGTTTTACGTGGATTTTTAATTGCTCAGTCGGCTGATCAGGAAGTGCAGTCGTTGATTGCCCAGTCATTAACCGGTTCCCAGACATCAGTGCCTGCGAAAAGTATTTTGCTGGAAGTGATTCAACGCTCCTCATTAAAAGAGTTTCCGGTCCTCTGGCGAACTGCGCTGGAGCAGACGTTAAAAGCAGCGAATCCCGCATTACAGATTCTGGTCGTGCGGATTGCCCAGACACATGATCTGCCTGAGTTGAGTGAATCATTGAAGTCGCTGGCGCTGGATGAAAAACAGCCTGCCACACTGCGGATTGAATCGCTTTCCGCCGTCGGTTCTCAATTGCACAAAGTGGATCAGAGTACGTTTGATTTTCTGATGTCGCGGATGAACGAAGATTATCCGCCCCTGGATCGCCTGGCGGCAGCGCGGGCCCTTTCCGGTTTGCCTCATTCCGGCGAACAACTGATTCAGTTATCCCAGCAGCTGGACGCACCGGGGCCTCTGGCATTGCCGGTTTTATTGAGGGCTTATGCGAAAAGTACCGATGAAGCAGTCGGTCTGGCGTTGATCACCGGGTTGAATGGTTCGTCGGCTGCGACAAACCTGTCGGCTGATGAGCTGGCGAGCCTGCTGCAGAAGTATCCCGAATCGGTTCAGCAGGCGGCTGGGCCGTTGTTGAAAAAACTGGGCGTGGATCTGGCGCAGCAGAAAGCGCACCTGGAATCACTCAAGCCTTTGTTAACGGAAGGTCGGCTCGAAGAAGGGAAAAAGATTTTCTTTGGCAAGAAAGCTGCCTGCTCTGGATGTCATGCAGTGGAAGACCTGGGGGGCAAAGTCGGCCCTGACTTGACTCGCATCGGGGCGATTCGTACGGGAACCGATTTACTGGAAGCAATCGCTTTACCCAGTGCAAGTTTTGCCCGTGGCTATCGTTCCTATCTTGTCGTGACGGATGCAGGCAAGATCTATACCGGCGTGATCAGTCGGGAATCGACGGACACGGTTTATCTGAGAACAGCCGACCTGTCGGAAGTGCGGATTGCCCGTGATGAAATTGAGGTGATGAAAGAATCGCCCACTTCGATCATGCCTAAAGGGCTTGAGCAGCGTCTGACCACTCAGGAAATTCGGGATTTGCTTGCTTACCTGCAGAACCGCAAGTAAAGTGGAATTCAGAGACTCATTCTGAATTTTACTTACCGTTAAAGGTGCGCTATGTTTAATGGTTCTGTCGCGTTACGTGTGTTGTTCTGTTTCATACTCATATCGAAACTAGTATCAGCTGTTGAGACGCAGGCCGCTGAGAAACAACAGCGGCCGAATATTCTGTTTGCGATTGCCGATGACTGGGGCTGGCCGCATGCGGGCGCTTATGGTGACCCGGTGGTGAAAACTCCTACGTTTGACCGACTGGCGCGAGAAGGGGTTCTGTTCCAGCATGCGTATGTATCATCTCCTTCCTGCACGCCTTCGCGGGGCGCGATCCTGACGGGTAAATATCATTGGCAGTTGGAAGCCGGCGCCAACCTGCACTGCATTTTTCCTGACAAATTCGAAACGTATCCGGAAGTTCTCAAGGAGCACGGTTATCAGGTCGGTTATACGGGCAAAGCCTGGGGGCCGGGACGCACGGAAACCCCCGCGCGCGAACTGGCGGGCAAACGCTATAAAAACTTTCAGGAATTTTTGGATCACCAGGACAAGTCAGCTCCGTTTTGTTTCTGGTTAGGCAGCAGCGATCCTCATCGACCGTATGCAGCTGGTTCGGGTGTGAAGAGTGGCATGGATCTTTCAAAAATCAAGTTGCCGGCCTGTTTTCCTGATGCGCCCGAAGTTCGCAGTGATGTCGCCGACTATTACTGGGAAGTGCAGCGGTTTGACCAGCTGGTGGGAGACGCGCTGGCGTTACTCGAAAAACAGGGCGAACTGGAGAACACGATTGTGTTCATGACCGGCGATCATGGCATGCCTTTCCCTCGCGGAAAAAGTTGTCTGTACGATACGGGGACCCGTGTCCCTCTGGCAGCGCGGTGGCCTGCGAAAATATCCGCAGGGCGCAGCGTGACGGATTTTGTGAGTCTGATTGATTTAGCGCCTACGTTTTACGAAGCAGCCGGTATTGCGATTCCCGCAGATGTCACCGGTCGCAGCCTGCTGCCGATTCTGTCGGATTCGAAATCGGGGCGCGTGACCGCGGATCGGGGCGAGATCTATTTTGGAAAGGAACGGCATGTCCCTTCGCAGGAAATCCCCGACATGGGTGGTTATCCGTGCCGCGCCATTCGCACGGATGATTTTCTCTATATTCATAATTACCGGCCCGACCGCTGGCCTGCGGGAACACCCGATTATCAGAAAGCGGCGATTCCTGGCACATGGTACGGCGATTGTGACAATGGACCGACCAAGACCTATATGATTGAAAACAAAGACAAAGACGCGAATCACCGCCGCCTGTACGAACTGGCATTTGGCAAGTTGCCTGCGGAAGAACTGTATGATCTGAGAAACGACGCTGACCAACTCACGAATGTCGCCGCGGAGGCGATGTACCAGACGATCAAAACAGAGTTAGCAAAAAAATTGCACCAGCAGTTGATTGCTACACACGACCCGCGCGAACTGGGGCAGGGGGCTGAACTGGAAAAGCACCCCTATCTCGGCGGCGGTCCGAAGCATCCGAGTCTGGAAGTCAAACAGAAAAAACGGGCTCAGCAGAAGCAGACGAAGTAAGCAAAGTGGATTTTCCTTTTCAGCATGTCTCTTTAGCGGGATGACAGACTGAGAATCACACACTGTCAGCCTGCCGACTCGTTCGCATAAACAGTGATCGTACATTCGTCGATGAGGAATCGTTCCTGCACTGTCTCCTGTTTCCTTTGCGTGATCGCTGCCATTTGGTTGAAAACGGTGATTGGGATGGAAACGCATAACTCACTGTTATGGATGGAGATACGCGTGAGTTGCCTGCACCGGTCGGCCCATAATAGGGAATCAGATCGCAAATTTTCCTGTTCTCATTCCAAATTAGCTGGATGGAATGTAGCGATTATTCCGATTAGACAACTATTGCTGGTTGCAGATCTGAGATCGTGCGCAGCGTTTCAAGTTTTGGTTTCTGAGTGGAGTGATACGCATGAGTGGTGTTGGATCAATCAATAGCAATCCTTCGATTTACCAGAGCATTCGGTCTGCAGGGGGTAATCCAACAGACGAGGCCGCTTCAACGGGCTCCGGCCAGTTTGACGCACGCATCACAAACGCGCTGCAGGAAGCCGGTATTGATCCGGAAACTGCTGAAGCACTCAAAGCCGATCTGAAGGCTGCCTTTGAAAAGTTCCGCTCGTCCGGTGGAAATGATCCAGAGGAATTGAAATCGGCAATCAATTCGGTGTTCGAACAATACGGCTTGAACGCCGAAGACATTCTCGGGGCGCGTGCAAATCAAGCCGGCTTCGGCGGAGAAGAAGCGGGTTCTGTGACAAGTATTTCCAGTCTGCTGGGAGCCTTGTTCAGCAAACAGGAAGAAAGTGGCGCACTCTCTGCCAATTCCCTGCTCGACGGTTTGATCGGTCTCGATGCCAGCGCATAAGCGCTTGCAGAGATTCACTCAGGATTTCGCTTGAAGCCACGACCGGATCGACGCCGCGACGGTAGCCGATTTTTTCTCGAGTGTATCGATTTCAAGACGAAGCGCTGATCCGCCGACAGAACAAAAGGCTCTGCAGTTCTTTTCCAGATCATCCAGTAACAGAGCGTTCCGAAAATCGAGCCCATGATTGCTTAGCCAGTCTCCGTAGAAACGGAGCGCGTCTTCGCTTTTCAAAATGCCTCTTTCGCTTGAGCAGAGCAGGTCATCGAAGAAGCATGCTGTCTCCGTGATGGACTGCGTTTCGTCTGCATCAGCGGAAACTGGTTTTCGCCGATTGCCTTGGAAACGCCGGATGGTCTGATCAAAGCAGTCCATATTGTCGGTTGCCAATACGATCCATGTGCCGTTGTTCTGTGCTGCCTGTAGAATTTGAAGTAACCGACGGTTTGTGCGCATCCGCTGGCAATCTTCGAACAGTTTGCGCAGCAGGTAATCGGGCTTGTATTGTTTGCCCAGTTTGATCTGCATGGAATCAATGACTTCGCCTGCGGGAACGCTGCCGCGCATCCAGTCGCGGACGAGCAGATCATTCTGGCTGAAGAGCTGCTTTACCGCCTCGGACAGTTGCCCGTGAAGTGGATGCCGAGGATTGTTGAGAATCGAGATCCAGAATGGATCGCGCGACAATAAGCCGTGCCAGTCGACAAAAATCACTTTGTCCCAGATGGGTAGGCTGGCTTGAGTCAAAGTGCGTACTCCTGAACTTATTCCGTTTTCTGATCCAGGTTTTTCGGTTTCTGGTTGGGCCGCTGATCGGTGTGCGCTGACTGATAAAGTTGTTCAATGAATTCGTCGGTCATGCCCGTGTGTTTGCGGCCTTCGCGGTTGAAGGTATCGCCTACCGAGAGCGCTGCGCGCACGGGCCAGTGCAGATGTTGTTCGTAGGTTTCCCAGTCCGAGAGATGATCCGGTTTCAGCTTACGGAGCCAGTGCAGGCCGAAGGCGACGTGTTGAATTTCATCGCGATAGACGACTTTCATCAAGGCGGCACTGCGCTGATCTCCCGCGTCGAGGAAATACTGTTCGAACTCAAGCGTATGATCGAGATTGCGTCCTTCGAAGGTGAGCGGGAGCCCGGCCAGATAATCAAGCACGCTTTCGTAGCTGAGTGCTTTTTTCCAGATGTAACAGTTCACAGGCAGGCTGCCGAATTCGAGCCCGAGAACCGAGGCGCGTTCTTTGTGCATACGGGTGTGACGCTGTTCATCGGCCATGATCTTGCACATCCCCTGACGAAATTCCGCAGGAGCCTCGGGGAACGCGCACAGGATATAAGCCATGACTTCCAGGGCCTGCAGTTCATGATTGGCCATGATGTGATGGGCGAGCGCCCGTTTTTCCTGCTCGACTAAGGCAGTCGGTTTTGGCATCGACGGCGCGGTGCGGGGTGCTGCAAACTGTAAATTCGCGGGGCGCACCGGTTCTTTGATGCGTAACGGTTCGCCCGGTTTCCCGTCTGTGAGTGGCTCAGAAGCGGCGGCCAGTTTTTCATCCAGTGAGTCGCTGAGCAGGACGCGTTCTGCAAATTCGCGAATTTCCATAGGTAATGTTAGTTTGTCTTTGAAGGATTGTATTGAGCTCGAAACAGGGCGACGCAGCCAATGACTTTCAGTTCCACGTCAGTATAACGCTGGGAGAGCTGAAATTGTAACTCATCCAGCTGATCTGCAGAATTGCTGAAGATTTGTTTTCGATTGTAAAAATCCATCAAACGCCGGGCGGTGAGTCCTTTGGGAACTCCTTCGTGCAGGATGGTCGAGCCGGAAATGATGGCTCCCGGATTCAGCCAGGGAGCCAGGTGATCAAACAGGACTGCTTTTGATGACAGATCGCCGGGCAGACAATGCAGCAGATAATTCAAACTGACCGAGTCAAAGCGACGCGGCTGGTCGGGCAGCGGCTGCAGGACATCTGCCTGGTAGACTTCGGGTACATAACGGCTGGCGCGATTGGCGGTTGCTTCCAGACTGTTGGGATTCAAATCGAGCAAACCGAGTCTGACTGGAGAATCCGGAAATGTGCAGTGCTCGAGATAATAGCCGGTCCCCACGCCGACATCCAGATGATTGGCAGTCAGACTTTGATTCAACCAGCGCAGGATGTTTTTCGTACGACATTTCCAGATCAGCGAATTCGAAATTCCCAGGACCCAGAGATCATAGACCGACAATAATTTTTTCGAGTAGACCGCTTGACCGGCGAAACTCTCTTCAGAGGCATTATTCATATTGCGAGTGTAATAGAATTCGTCTCGAATTCAAACTCGATCAGCCGGTTGCTCTGACCAGGTATCCGCCGGGCAGGCGTTTGACCACTTTTCGCATTTCCAGAATGGTGAGCGTGGACAGGATGCGCGAGGAATCGAGGCTGCTGGATTGTACGATTTCATTGAGATGCTGTGGTTCCAGTGTGATCAGATTCAGGATATCCCGTTCAAATTCGCTCAATGAGAGTTCACGGGGTATATGCACTTCCCGGTTTTGTGCGGTCATTACAGGAGTCTTCGCCGGGCCAAGACCTTCCAGAATATCATCCACGTTTCGAACGAGCATGGCGCCATCGCGGATCAGATCATGACAGCCGGCACTGGCGGGGTGATCGATGCGCCCGGGAACCGCGAACACTTCGCGCCCCTGTTCATAAGCATGGCGCGCGGTGTGGAGCGCGCCGCTTTTGCGTCCGGCTTCGATCAGGACGACTCCCATCGAGAGACCGCTGATGATTCGATTGCGTTGCGGAAACAGGCCGGCGACCGGTGCCTGATCGAGGGGGAATTCGGTGACGAGTGCCCCCTGGTTCGCCACTTGTTCTGACAGCTCCAGATGTTCGGGAGGGTAAATGTGCGAGAGTCCGGTGGCCATGACGGCGATGGTTCTTCCGCCTGCTTTGAGTGCGCCCTCGTGTGCGGCGCGGTCGATGCCCCGCGCCAGGCCGCTGACAACAGTGATGCCCGCACGCGCCAATGAACCAGCTATTTTTTCGGCCTGTTGTAAACCGTAAATAGTACATTTTCGCGAGCCGACAATGGCGACCGCCAATTCGTCTTCCGGCAGTAGATTCCCTTTGCAATAAAGCAGGGACGGAGGGTCAGGCATTTCTTTCAGCAGCGAGGGATAATCGTCAGCCTCTTCAAAGAGGATCTGATAACCGTTTTCGCGACAGCGTTTTAATTCGTCTTCAGCGGTGGACTTTGCAGTACGGTAACAGATCGCGTCTGCGATTTTATTTCCGATTCCGGGAACGTTCAGCAATTCCTGGCGAGTCGCTGTCAGGATCTGGGAGGGGGTACCGAATTGTTCCAGCAATGCGCGACGGGTGCGCGGCCCGACTCCCTGAATCAGATTTAACTGAATCTGATCGAGAAGCTGCTGTTCTGATTCAGGGGATATCTCGCCCATGTTTTTGAGTTCCTCTCGTCGTTGCCTGCAGCAAGAGATGTGTTCACGAACGTACATGTTCTCATGTGAGTTATGAAAAATCAACTAAGAACGGCGCGCAATTTCGGGGAAGCCGGTTCTCACGCTTGACAGCGACCGTGGTCAGCCTCTAAACACGAAGCACACTAACGTAAACTCAGCAAAGGCCAAACAAATGCTGGACAAGATTTTCTTTATCATTGCCTGCATTATTATCCCCGTTCTGTGGGGGGTGATCGTGAATTGGATCTTTAATCAATGGCAGGATCACTCGTCTGATCGCTCGGATGACGATTATATTTTCCCCGACTATCAAATCTGAGGCGACGTTCGGATGGGCTTTGGATGGATCGATTTTTTACTGATTTCTTCAGCGGGAGGCCTGATCGGTTTCCTGGCGGGAATGTTCGGTGTCGGCGGGGGATTTCTGCTGGTCCCTATTCTGAATATCGTGTTGGGGATCCCGATGGAACTGGCGGTTGGTGCCAGTGCCTGTCAGGTATTGGGGCCTGCGACCACTTCGCTGCTGGCGCGAAAAGTCCGAATCCGTGATTTGTTTTTTCCGCTGGTGATGACCGGAGGCCTGTTACTGGGAGTCCTTGCCGGCACTGGCGTGCTGGAGCATGCGAAAGCAGTCGCCGCGATCAGCGTGAATGGGAAGACAATCATCGTCGCGGATCTGGTTGTCCTGATTATCTATTTCCTGATGCTGGTCAGTCTGGGGGTGATTTCTCTGAGGAGCGCCCGACGTACCGATGCGGAACTTCGCGGCGCACTTTTGAAAGATCGTTTTCAGATGCCTCCGCTGGCACGTTTCCCCGGTTTGTATGACGGGAAACTTTCGATTCCTCTGATCGCCTGGTTTGGGCTGGGGCTCGGTTTGATTTCCGGTCTTCTGGGCATCAGTGGTGGTATATTACTGTTGCCTACTTTGATCTTTGGACTCGGAATTCCCACGCACCGTGCCATTTCCTGCAGTCTGGTGATTGTCTGGATTGTGGCATTTCAATCGACAGTGGCTCACGCCTGGCATGGCAATATCAGTCTGATGATTGTGATCGCGCTGCTGTTGGGAGGGACTGTGGGTGCCCGCCTGGGTTCTGATCTGAATGCCCGACTGAAAGGCCTGCAGTTAAGACAACAGTTTGGCTGGTTATTACTGGCGGTGGCTCTTATGATTGGGGTGCGTCTGGTGTTTCTGCTGGCTGGTTAAAAAACATCAAAATAAGAGAGAATGCAATGGCAAAAAAAAACATCCTGTTTTTAACAGGCGATTATGTCGAAGACTATGAAATCATGGTTCCATTTCAGGCACTGCAGATGGTCGGATATCAGGTCGATGTCGTCTGTCCCGATAAAAAAGCCGGTGATCTCATTCGAACAGCGATCCATGATTTCGAAGGGGATCAGACCTATTCCGAAAAACGGGGACACAATTTTACCCTGAATGCCTCATTCGCGGATGTGAATCCCGACAATTATACAGGGCTGCTGATTCCCGGCGGACGGGCTCCCGAATACATTCGTCTGAATGAACGTGTGCTGGAGATTGCGCGGCAGTTTTCCACAGCAGGCAAACCGATCGCCGCCATCTGTCATGGATTACAATTACTGGCAGCAGCCGGAGTGCTGAAAGGCAAGAGTTGCACCGCGTATCCTGCCTGTGCGCCGGAAGTCAATCTGTCGGGGGGCACGTATGTTGAGACGTCCATCGATGGGGTACACGTCGATGGCAATCTGGTTTCCGCGCCTGCCTGGCCCGCTCACCCGCAGTGGCTGGCAGCCTTTTTGAAAGTTCTGGGAACAAAAATTGAGTTGTAAAAAACGCTGATCGCAGGTTGTTGAATCATTTCTGAAATCGGAGATACGCGGATGTCTTGCTGTTCTTTCAACTGGTCCACCATCGGAGCGGTTCTGGCCGGCTTTGCAGTGATTCTGGGGGCATTCGCCGCGCATTGGCTCGACGGTCATTTCGCGGAGAAATATGAGGGGCAGGTCAAAATTGTCGGTGGTGTTGAAGTGCCGGCGTCTCAGAAGTATCTGAATGACTTTAAAACCGGCGCACAGTATCAAATGTATCATGCTTTGGGTTTGCTGCTGGTCGGTTTTTCAGGGCTGACTTCACAAAAGAAAAAGCTGTTGAACATTGCGGGCTGGTGTTTTCTGCTGGGGATTATTTTTTTCTCTGGCAGTCTTTACGTTTTGACACTGAGCGGTCAGACTTTCTGGGGAGCGATTGCGCCGATTGGGGGCTCGTTGTTCATTGTCGGCTGGTTTGCGCTGGCTGCAGGAATCTGTTCCTGTGGAGGGGGCTCGTCCGATGTGATCTCCGGCCCCGAAACTCCTTCCTCTACATGATGCCACCATTGTGTGGCTGTTATTTAATAAAATGATCTGAAACGATCATTCCCACCTTCATTCAGGATTGATGAACTCATGCTGATATTTGATGCACACCTTGATATGGCCTGGAATGCCTGCGAATGGAACCGGGATCTGGAATTACCCGTCAGTGAAATTCGGAAGTTTGAAAGACAGTTCGAAAACATAATCCCCGGCGAAGCCACGGTTTCCTGGCATGCACTGCGAAAAGGGGGCGTGGGGATGACGATTTCCACACTGCTGCCCCGTTTGCACCGCAAAGATGCGGCTTTGACGCACTATCAGTCAAGAGAAGCCGCCTATGGGGTGGCGATGGGGCAATTGGCGTATTACCGGGCGATGACAGAAATCGGAGTGCTAAGAGAGATTTCTGACAGTGAC